>JAVHWG010000123.1:0-2789 GCA_032159965.1 Mycobacterium sp. | reverse complement strand
TCGACGCGTCACCGGCGGATGTGTTCGCGGTGCTGTCCGATCCGGCACGGCACAAGGACACCGAGCCCGGCGACTGGGTGCGCGACGCCATCGACGCCGAGCCGATCAAGGGCACCGGGCAGATCTTCGCGGTCAACATGTTCTTCGACCGGGCCGACGGCCACTACGTGATGCACAACCTGGTGACGGAATTCGAGCCGGACAGGACGATCGCGTGGGCGCCGGGCCAGCTCAACGAGGCGGGCCAGCACCAAATCGGCGGCTGGACGTGGCAATACGACCTCGAACCGAACGGGGCCGGTACCGAAGTCACCCTGACGTACGACTGGAGCGGCATGCCGCAGGACTTCCGCGACCAGATCGGTGAACCGCCGCCGTTCGAACGACAGTTCCTCGTGGATTCTCTCGCCGCTCTCGACCGCGCCGTCCAGGGGACCGGTTAGTTGCACTAGGCGCTGATCGGAGAAGATCGGTCGCGTGGGCGAAACGCTGACTGACATCCTGGCGCTCCTCGAACTCGAGGCCGTAGGTCCCGATTCGTTCGACGGACCGCAACCCGACGGGGCCAACAACGTCAGGATCTTCGGTGGCCAAGTCGCGGCCCAGGCCCTGATGGCAGCCGGCCTGACGGCTCCGAATCGGGCGGTTCACAGTCTGCACCTGTACTTCCTACGGATGGGCGATCCGCAGGCACCGTTGCGGTACACCGTCACCACCCTGCGTGACGGGCGCACGTTTTCGGCCCGCGCGGTCCAGGTCACCCAGGGCGACGATCGCGTGATTCTCGAAGCCCTGGCCTCGTTCACCGAGCCCGTCGGCGTCATCGATTACCAACAAAGCATGCCCGACGTGCCTGCGCCGGAAGATCTGCCGCCCATGGACATTCACCTCGCTGCCTATGCCGAGCACATGGGCGGTTACTGGGTACAGCCGCGCGCCGTCGACATGCGGTATGTCGAGCCGCATCCGTTGGCCGCGGCCGATCAGCCCGATGCGCCCGGCGCGCTGAGCCGGGTCTGGCTGCGGGCCAACGGCGAGGTGCCCTGCGACCCGTTGACCGCCAATGCTCTTCTGGCCTACATCAGCGACTGGACGATTCTGGACCCGGTGCTCTACGTCACTCGCCGGAAGCCCGAACCCGGAAGCATCGCCTCACTGGACCACGCGATGTGGTTTCATCGGCCGCCCGATTTCTCTGATTGGCTGCTCTACGAAGAGTGTTCGCCCAGCGGGGTCGGCGCCCGTGGTCTGTCCAACGGCACCATCTACAACCGGGCCGGGCAGCTCGTCTGCACCGTCGTCCAAGAGGGCTACCTCGGCCGCGGCTGAAGCTCAGTGTGAGGCATCGGCGGGGGCACCCGCATCGAGCCACTCGTCGAACGACCGCGACGCGATGACCGCGTCATCGGCAGGCAGCAGCACCTCGCCGGCCATCTCGAGACTGAACGGCCCGCCCCGCCAGCTTGCCCGAATCGTCCGGGTGTCGCCGCGCACTTGCAGTGTGCGGCGGGCCATGTCGACGAAATCGTGCGTATGCGGCCCGGCGAAGTCGGGGGCCATTCCGATGGCGTCCTGCGAAGCCAGCAGAGCCAACCGGGCCGCAACGTCATCGGCCGACACGGGCTGAATCAGCAGCGGTGGCAGCGTCGCAACCCCGTCTGCCGTCATCCAGTCGGCCACCATCGCTGGGAAGTCGAAGAACTGGGTGGCACGCTGGATCGTCCACGGCACGTCCCCGGCCGCAACGAGCTCTTCCTGACGGCGCTTCCCGGCGTAGTGGCCGTTGCCTTCGACGCGGTCGACCCCGACAATCGACAGCGCGACGTGGCGAGCGACTCCCGCATTACGCTCGGCCGCAAGCAGATTCGAGGTGATCGAACCGAAGAATTCGATTGCCTCCGCCGGATCGACGGCTTCGGTGCTGGTGACATCCACCACTGCATCGACGCCCTCGAGCGCGGCCGTAATCCCGGTCGCGTCGCGAACATCGACGCCGAGCGACCTGGCGATCCCGACGGTCTGGTGCCCGTCGATCTCCAGCGCCGCGACGGTGCGTGCCCCGATCGCTCCGGTGGCCCCTACGACTGCAATACGCATGGACATCTACTCCGCGTACTCGGCGGTGCCGTCTTCAAGGACAAGCCGTGCGTCGGATCCGTCCGCGTTCGACGCCTCGGTGCGGAACACTGCATGTCCCGGCTCCGTGCGCCAGATCGACGTCGTCAGTGTCTCGCCGGGAAACACCGGCGAGGTGAATCGCGCGCCGACGGCCGTGATCCTGGCGGCATCACCACCGCCGAGCTCGGCGACCAATGCCCGGCCTGCGACCCCGTACGTGCACAACCCGTGCAGGATCGGCTTCGGGAAGCCCGCCAGCTCGCGGGCGAACCACGGGTCGCTGTGCAGCGGATTGCGATCGCCGGAAAGCCGGTAGATCAACGCCTGATCCTCACGCGTCGTCAGCACCACCGTGGCGTCCGGTTCGCGTTCGGGAATCACCGGCGCCGCAGGGCGCTGCCCCGGCTGGCCGCCGAAGCCGCCTTCTTTTCGAATGACCAACGTCGTCACCGTCTCGGCGAGAAGCTCGTCGGTATCCGGGTCGGTGCCGCGCCCGCGAAGGATGACGACGGCGTTCTTGCCTTCCCCTTTGTCCTGAAGGTCCACGACATCGGAGACCACGTTCAGCTTGCCCTCAGGCGCAAGCGGTTTGAACAGCTTGACCTGCTGCGAACCGTGAAGCAGCATACCGAAATTGAATGTGCCGATCTTGCCGATGGCACCGAACGCCG
>JAVHWG010000105.1:0-6514 GCA_032159965.1 Mycobacterium sp. | reverse complement strand
TGATCGGCAGTCTTGCGGCGGCGCTGCCCCGCCGGTCGCTGGCGAAACTGCCGGAGGTGGTGCTGCGCCTGGCGCCTGTAGCCACGAACCAGGCGCTGGTGGCTTCGGAACGCGGCAGTCCCTTCGCCCTATTCGTCTGGCCCGCGGCAGACGCACGCCAAGTGGAAAGAGGCATTCGCGCTTTTTTGGCCGGCTGGCCGGCGAGCGCGCCTCGCGTGCTTGGCACACCTTCGATTGCCGAGCTGGAGGGCCGCGTCAGGGTTCGCGCGGCGTCCGAGCTGGCCATGCCGCCCTTGGCCCACGGGCCATAGTTGACGCTTGTCGCCGGGAGGCCCTGCGCCTTGCGTTGGGCGACCAGCCCGTCGAGTAGTGCATTCGCCGTCGCGTAGTTGGCCTGCCCCGGCGAACCGAGCACACTGGATATCGACGAAGACACGATGAAGAAGTCGAGGTCGTCATCGGTGGTCAACCGATCCAGATGGCAGGCGCCGAACGCTTTGGGCGCCAACGTCGTCCGGAAACGCTCGACAGTTTGCTGCGACAGCAGCGCGTCGTCGAGCACGCCCGCCAGGTGCACCACACCGGCAAGCGGCGGCAAGTCCGCGCGGATCTTGGCCAGCAGCTCGGCGACCTCAGACTCGTCGCCGACGTCGGCCGCGAAGGTGTGGATCCGGCACCGGTGGCGCTCGGCGATGTCGGCGATCACCCGTTGCGCGTCCGCATCGGGCGCGCGTCTGCTCGTCAACACGATGTCACCCGCCCCGAGTTGGGCGAGATGGGCGGCCGTGTGTAGGCCGATCGCACCGAGCCCACCGGTGATCAGATAGCTCCGATCTGCCTGTGGCAGCAGCGGGTTGGGCATCTGAAGCACGATCTTTCCGATATGCCGTGCCTGCTGCATCCGGCGGAACGCTGTCTTGGCTTCCGTCAGCGGGTAGATCTCTGCGGGCAACGGCGTCCACTCACCACCGGCCAGCCCGTCCGACACCTCGCTCAGCAAGCGCTGAATGTGGTCCGGGTCGGTCCAGATCGTCCCGTCCAGTGCCACGACCTCGTAGGCGATGTCGGGACGCTCCGCCGCCATCTGCTCAGGCGTCCAGATGTCTCGCTTGGCGATCTCGGCGAACCGGCCGTTCTGCGCGGTGGCTCGCACGGTCGCCGCGACGAAGCCCTCGTTGGTCAAGCTGTTGAGCACGACGTCGACGCCCTCGCCCTCGGTGTCGGCGAGGATCTGGTCGGCGAAATCCATACTGCGCGAGTCGTAGACGTACTTGACACCCATCTTGCGCAGCGTCGCACGTTTGTAGGTGCTGGCCGTGGCGAAGACGATGGCACCACACTGCTGTGCCATCTGAATCGCGGCCAGGCCGACACCTCCGCTGGCGGCGTGGACGAGCACCCGGTCGCCGGACCGCAGCTGCGCCCAGTCGAACGCGAGACGAGTGGTGAGTGCCGCGGCGGGTATGGTCGCCGCCGCTACTGCGCTCAGTCCGTGCGGCACCGGTGCCACCAGCTGTACAGGCACGTTGACCCGGCTGGCGAACGCGCCCTGCATGAAGCCCATGACGCGTTGGCCGACCTTGAATCCGGCGACGTCAGAACCCAGTTCGGTGACGACACCGGAGAAGTCACCGCCGATGAGCCCCGGGTCGCCCGGGTACAGGCCGAGCACGTTCAGCACGTCGCGGAAGTTGAGGCCGGCGGCCTCCACCCGAACCTGCACCTGGTCCGGGCCAGGTGAGGATACTTCCGTCTCGGCGAGCCGCAGGTTGTCGATCGCGCCCCGCTCGGTGGGGGCAAGGACATAGTCGTTCGAGCGCGGCACCGCGAGCTGGCCGCTGCGCGCCCAGGGCAGCAGTCGAGAAGCCAGGAACTTTCCTTGTCGCAGAGCCAGTTCGGGCTCCTCGGCGGGTGCGCCGAGAAGGTTCGCCAGTGAACGCACCGCCGCGTCTGACCCGTCGCTGTCGACGAGCCGGCAGCGCAGGGCCGGCTCTTCGGCGATGATGGTCCGCCCGAGCCCCCAGAGCGCAGACTGCACAGGGTCGACCGACTCGCCGGATTCGGTTGCCACGGCGCCTTCGGTGATGATCCACAGTCCGGCGGGCAGCTTCACCGCATCGTCAGCCAGCAGAGTCTGCACGGTGACAAGGAGATCGGCGATCTCTGCCTCCAGTCGCGCGGCGACATCGGTACCCGGCCTCGCTGCACTCGGCCCGGTGCTGCGCCAGACGATGCCGGAGATCGGAGCACCGCGCTCCTGAGCTTTGGCGATCAGCTGCTTGCAGTGCTGCGGGTCGGTCGCCCGGTCGACGGAGATGCCGCCCGGCAGCTCGGCCGCCAATTCGTCGAATCCGCCAATCAGCCACGTGCCGTTCGCAGTTCCGGAGCCGTCGCGCGGCGGCGGGGGCGGCACCTCATGCCAGCCGAGCGTGTACAGCAGCCGGGTCGCATCGCCGCCAAGGCCCCGCAACAACGCCTCCCGCGGCGCGCGCTTGACGGTGAACTCGCGCATTCCGCCGAGGTGGCGGCCATCCCGATCCACGAAATCGAGGTCGAATACCTGCGTTTCGCTGTCGAGACCGCCGGCCCGCCATTTTGCGCGGCAATAGAACCGTCGTGGCATCCGCTCCCGCAGCATCACCTTCCCGTAGCGCAGCGGCAGGAACAGATCCGGAAGCACGCCCTCGTCCTGCGTCGCCGCGAACAACGCAGGAAAGGCGGGGAAGGCGACACCGGTGCACAGGTCCAGCAGCACAGGATGAATCGGCTCGCTTCCCAGCTGGTCGGCGAGTTCTTCGCCGACCGCGACATCGCCGATCGCCTCGCCCTCGCCGACCCACAGCGATTTCAACGACGTGGACCAGGTGGGTCCCCACGCCAGCTCCATGTCGGCGAAGGTGTCGAACAGCTGCTGCGGACGCGTACGGCTCAACGCCTCGATAGCCGCTTCCATGGATTCCGTGGAATCCGCGGAATCCGTGGAATCCGCGGAATCCGCCGCGTCCTGGTCGTCGAGGCCGGTCACGACGGTGCCGTCGGCGTTGCACGACCAGTCGGCATCGCGAACACCGTAGGGTCGACTGTGCACTTTGAAGGTCCAGCCGCTGCCGTCCTCGAGCGGGTGCAACGTCAGCTGCACTTCCCGGGAGTTCTTGTCGCCCAGAATGATCGGCTCGTAGAAGAAGACCTCCTGCACGCGTGCGGGCGCCTTCGCGGCGGCTAGCGCCATCGCCGCGTACGTCGCGCCCGGCACAACGACAGTCCCGTAGATGACGTGATCGGACAGCCACGGTTGTGACTTGACGGACAGCCGGCTGGTGTAGACGGTGTCGCCGGAGGCGAGATCCTTTGCACTGCCCAGGATTCCCGATGATGGCCCGGTTCCGGTGTCGATCCCGGCGACGCCGGAGTTCTTGGGCCAGAAGTGACGGCGCTGGAACGGGTAGGTGGGCAGTTCCAGTCTGCGGCGTGGTCGACGACGTTGCAGCGCGGCGAAATCAGGCCGATGCCCGCTGACGTAGGCCGCAGCCACTCCCTCGGTGGTCTGACGCCGGCTGTCGACGCCTTTGCGCAACGAAACGATCGCCCGGGGAGCGGGCAAATGCTCCGGCCAGACCTGCACCGCGGCTGCGGTCAACACAGGTTGCGGACCGATCTCCATCAATACCGAACATCCCAGCGCCGCAACCGTCTGCACGCTCTCCGCGAACTGCACCGGCTGACGGGAATGCCGCCGCCAATAGCGCGCATCCACCGGGGTCTCCGCCGTGAGCACGCTGCCGGTGCGGTTGCAGACCAGCGGCAGAGTCGGCGCGGCGAACGTGAATCCCGCTGCGAACGACTCGAACTCCCCGAGTACGGGCTCGAGCAACTCGGAGTGGAAGGCGTGGCTGGTGTCCAGCCAGCTGCAGCGAATCCCGTTGTCACCACAGGTGGCGACTATCTGCTCGAGATCAGCGCCGGGACCCGACAGCACCGTGTTCGGTCCGTTGTACGCGGCGACGGACACCAGGGGGAAGTCGTCCGCGAGCTTCTCACAGTGCGTGGCGTCGGCGAACACCGCCACCATGCGGCCACCTTCGGGCAGGCTGCCGAACAGCCGCCCCCGTTCGGCGATCAACCGGGCTGCGTCCTCGAGGCCGACGACTCCGGCGACGCACGCCGCCGCGTATTGTCCCACGCTGTGCCCCAGCACCACGTCGGGCTCGATGCCCCAGGACTGCCACAGCCGGGCCAGGCCCATCTCGACGGCGAAGAGAGCCGGCTGAGCAAATGAAGTGTGCCGCAGGGTTTTTCCGGCTTCGCCGCCGGTGTCCTTGCCCGTGGTGAACAGCACGTCCAGCAGCGGGCGCGGCAACAGCCCTTCGGTGGCCTCCGCGCAGCGTGTCACCGCGTCAGCGAAAACAGGCTCGGCGTCGAACAACTCGCGCGCCATTCCCGGGTACTGGCTGCCCTGCCCGGTGAACAGCCACGCAGTCATCGGCGGATCGGCGCACTCGCCACGCAACACACCCGGTCGCGTCCTGTTGTCGGCCAACTCGGCCAAGCCGTCGCGCGCACCCTGGACGGAATCCACTACCAGCGCGGCCCGGTGCTCGAAATGCGAGCGTCCCGTCCCGGCCGTGAAGCACACGTCGGCGACGTCGACCGCCGGGTTGCTGTCCAGCCACGCGCCGTATCGCTTCGCCACCGCCACCAGCGCTTCCGGTGACCGCGCGGACAGCGGCAACACGAGGGGCGGTGCGTCGCGATCTTCCGGCTCACGGGTCACCGCCTGTTGCGGTGGCGCCTCCTCGATCAGCACGTGCGCGTTGGTGCCGGTGAACCCAAAGGAACTCACGCCCGCACGGCGCGGCTTGCCGTTGGGTCGCCATGGGATTGCCTCGTCCACGACCCGCAGTCGTAGCGAGTCCCACGGGATATGCGGCGACGGCTTCTCGAAATGCAGGTTGCGTGGCAGCGTTTGGTGCTGCAGCGACAACACGACCTTGATCAGGCCGGCTACCCCGGCGGCAGATTCGAGATGACCGATGTTGGTCTTCACCGATCCGATCAACAACGGCCGGTCCGCGTCGCGGTCGGCACCGTAGACGGCGCCGGCCGCCTGCACCTCGATCGGGTCACCCAGCGAGGTCCCCGTGCCGTGCGCCTCCAGGTAGTCGATGTCGGCAGCGCCGAGACCGGCACGGTCGAGCACCGAGGTGAGAAGCCGTTGCTGCGCACCGCCGTTGGGCACGGTGAGCCCACTGGAGGCGCCGTCCTGATTGACCGCGCTGGCCGGGATCACCGCGGAGATCTCATCGCCGTCGCGCACCGCGTCGCTGAGCCTCTTGAGCACCAGGATCCCGCATCCCTCGCTGCGCACATAGCCGTCGGCGCCGGCGTCGAAAGTCCTGCATCGGCCGCCGGGCGAGAGCATCCTCGCGCGCGAGGCGGCGATGATGGATACCGGGCTCAACAACACGTTCACCCCACCGGCCAGCGCCAAATCGCAGTCGCCGGAACGCAATGCCTGGCAGGCCTGGTGGACGGCCACCAATGACGAGCTGCACGCGGTGTCCACCGCCACCGCCGGGCCCTCGAGTCCGAGCGCGAAGGCGACCCGACCCGAAATGGCGTTGAGCGCATTGCCGGTGATGAAGTGAGCCTCGATGTTGTCGAGCGAATCGGCGGACAGCAGATGCGAATACTCGTTGGCGGCAACTCCGACGAAGATGCCACTTCGGCTGCCGCGCAACGCGCTCGGCGAATAGCCGGCCCGCTCCAAGCCTTCCCACGCGATCTCCAGCATCAGCCGCTGCTGCGGATCCATCCATACGGCTTCGCGGGGCGAGATGGAAAAGAACTCCGGATCGAATCCGCCGATCTCGTCGAGGTATCCGCCGAACCGGCTGTAGATCTTGCCCGGTGTCTCAGGATCAGGGTCGTAGAAGTCGTCGATGTCGAACCGGTCGTCCGGTACCTCCCGGATCGCATCCACGCCGCCGGACAGCACTTCCCAGAACGCCTCCGGATCGGGGGCACCAGGGAAACGGCACGCCACCGAAACGATCGCGATCGGCTCGTTCGTCCGCGTCGTCGTGACGGCGGCCGGCGTGGCCGGTGAGTTCGAGGACCCCTGCTCACTGAGACCGAGGACCTCGCCGAGCAGATAATCCACCACGTTGGACAGCCGTGGGTGGTCCATCGCCAGGGTCGCAGGCAATTGCCTGCCGACTCCCTGCTCGATCCGGCGCCGCAACTCCACGGCCATCAGCGAATCCATGCCGAGGTCGAAGAACCCGGCGTCCTCGCGGATCTCCGCGCCGTCGATCCGGGTCACCTCCGCAACCGCGTTGCGCAGGTACTCCGCCATGATTCTCTTCCGCTGCTGCACCGGCGCGAGGGTGAGCTGTTCGACCAGTCGGGTGGCGCCCGGTTGCGTTGATGCCGCCGCAGACTCGGGTGCTTGAGATTCGAACTCGGCCAGCAACGCCCGCGGTCCCGCCTGCAGGTACAGCGGCGTGAACCGGGC
>JAVHWG010000095.1:0-5611 GCA_032159965.1 Mycobacterium sp. | reverse complement strand
TCTCCGCAGTCAGCCCCGTCATCGGGTAGAAGACGTGCGCGTAGTGGGTGGCACCCTTCGACAGCGCCCAATCCTTCATCGCCGAGGCCACCGAGTCGGCGACTGCTGGATCGAGCTTTGCGCCCTTCTCGATCGTGGCAACCACCGACTTGTACACCGATTTTGGCAGCCTCAGCTGCATGTCCGCCTTGGTGAATACGTTCAGACCGAATATTTCGCCGGGCGCTTCGGCGGGGTCGAAGCTGATGGCCGGTGGCACGTACGCCTCGACGTTGTTGATGGCCTGCAGGCGCGCCGCATTTCCGCTCAAGTTTGTTCCTATCGCTTTTCGGCCCGCTTCTTCTGCACGGACAGTTGACCGGCCCACACTAGGGACGGCCGATCACCAACCTGTTACGCACGCGTCACCGGCGCAATTCGTTGCTTTCGTGTGCGCCAGTCGGCGACTTTCCTTGGCCGGAAAAAGTCACTGGCAGCCAGTGAGGGTCAGTGGTAATTTCGCCGGTACACGGGAAAGGAGGTGGTCCGCGAATTGATTAGCTTATGGACACGTGAGGTGACTGCCGGCTAGCAGCCTGGGCTCGTTGCTCTTCGCGCGAGCACTCATCGCCAGCGAGGAACGCCACCTGCCTACAGGCGCTGGTAATTCCCCGCAGTCACCCGGCCCCCGAGCCCCCGGTCTGTCCAACTGGGACGACGGCTCGGGGGCCGCTTTACGTCCGGGGGCCGAGGGGCTGCGGGGGTTGGCGGCGCTATTGAATCTTGGACTTGAACTGCGGGCAGAACTCAGCGGTGGCGGCACCGATCAGGACGCCGATCTGATAATCAGTCCAGCCCAGTCCGGCCGACTTGACCGCTTTCTGAAGGTCTGCGACCTCACCGTCCAGGGTCGCGCCGTTTTTCCAATCCGTGCACACGCCGTTCCCGGTGTCGATGATCGCCTGGTCCTTGCCCGCGGGCCACTTGAGGCCGTTGGTGACGAGGATCTGCAGGAAATCTTGTTCTTGCGCCGGGCTCGCCGAGGCGATCGGGGCCGCGACCAACGCAGCGGCGGCAAGCCCGGCAGCCGCTGACGCAATGTGTACGAATTTCATGATGTGTCCTGTCTCGTTTGTGAGCTGCTTGCCTTGCATCGTGCTTCCCCGACGACCTCCGACATTGTTGCCGATGGCAAACACGTTCGCAGGATTTCGACAGGAAACAGCTAACGAACCGTCTGTGTCAACCGGCGTAGCGGGTGAGGCGCGCCGACAGGTGCGGCACCAGGCCTCCGTCGGCGTCGACGCGCTCCTCCACGTAGGCCAAGTCGCCGCCATCGACGATGCCGTACAGCCGCTTGGCGCCGCCGACGAGCATTCCAGACTTGCTGCGGGCCAAGGCGTCTGTGACCAATTCCCAGGACGACTGGCTGAGCGGGCTGCCGTAGAACAGTTCGACGTAGCCGGCGGAATGCGCCAGAAGCAGTTCGATTGCCTGTGTTTCGCTGGGATCGGCGGGATCATCGACGAACCGCCAGAAGCCCGTCTCGCGAAGAGCGGCACTGTCATACCCGCCCTTCTCGTCGAGCCGCCAGGACCTCGCCTCCCAGTTCAGATAATCGCGGCCGTCATGCGACACGATGATCTGCTGACCGAACCGATAGTCCCCGTGCTTTCCACGGCCCTCTCCTTCGCCGCGCCAGACACCGACCAGGGGCAACAAAGCCAACAGGGCATCGTTGAGGTTGGCGCCCTGGCGGAGGTTGGCCGTGTCGGCGGGCAGCGGAAGGTCTTGGAAGACAGGGATATTGCGCGCGGCGGTGGTTTTGGCACGTTCGGCCGCCGCGGCGAGTGCCCGGTCGCCTGATCCAGGGTCGGCAGAAATCACGACTCGTCGGATATCAGCCGGTACACGGCGTACAGCGCGAACCACGTGATCAGCACGGTGCACGCCGCCAACAGGAACTCGTAGAACAGCACCATGTGGTCAGTCTAGTGCCGAGGTTGTGGTCGCGGCGTCGCGCACGGTGGCACGGCGCCGCTTCCGCAAACTGCGCGACTCGGGTCAGGCGACTTTGACGTCGACCTCGTGGACACCCGCGCCATGCGGGGCCACGACGGCGTCGCCGCTACCGACGGACGACAGCGCGCGCACGCGCCACGAGCCGGGTGCGGCAAAGAATCGGAAGTCGCCGGTGGCCGATGCGACCACTTCGGCGGTGAACTCGTCAGACGAGTCCAGCAGGCGAACGAACGCACCACCCACTGGCTGCCCGGATCCGTCGACGACCCGGCCGGTGATCACCGTCTCCTTCTCGATGTCCACGCTTGCGGGCAGGGTCTGTGTTTGTTTCGGTGCAGAGCACATATCAGCTTCCCAACTCGATCGGGACCCCCACCAGGGAGCCGTATTCGGTCCAACTGCCGTCGTAGTTCTTGACATTCCCGTGCCCCAGGAGTTCTTGAAGCACGAACCAGGTGTGAGACGACCGCTCCCCGATTCGGCAGTACGCAATCGTCTCCTTCGAGTCGTCGAGACCCGCCTCGGCGTACAGCTTGCGCAGGTCGTCATCGGACTTGAACGTGCCGTCCTCGTTGGCAGCCTTGCTCCACGGCACATTGATCGCACCGGTGATGTGACCCGGGCGCTGACTCTGCTCCTGCGGCAGGTGCGCGGGCGCGAGGATCTTGCCGGAGAACTCGTCCGGGGAGCGGACGTCAACGAGGTTCTTGTCTCCGATTGCCGAGATCACCTCGTCGCGGAACGCCCGAATGCTGTTGTCCGGCTGCTTGGCGGTGTAACTGGTGGACGCGCGCTCAACGGTGTCGGTCGACAGTGGACGTCCGTCGAGTTCCCACTTCTTGCGCCCGCCGTCGAGAAGCTTCACGTCGTCGTGCCCGTAGAGCTTGAAGTACCAGTACGCGTAGGCCGCGAACCAGTTGTTGTTGCCGCCGTACAGGATGACGGTGTCGTCGTTGGCGATGCCGCGGTCGCTGAGCAGCTTCGAAAACTGCTCGGCGTCAACGAAATCGCGCTTAACTGGATCTTGAAGATCGCTGCGCCAATCGAGTTTGACAGCACCGGCGATGTGTCCGGTGTCGTATGCGCTGGTGTCCTCGTCGACCTCGACGAAGACGGTGTTCGGCGCAGTGAGATTGCTCTCAGCCCAGTCAGCTGTAACCAGGACGTCGGAGCGGGCCATGATTTCCTTTCGATTGCTTGGTGTTCGGGTTGTCGATCAGGTGGCTGCCGGAGACCGGCTGCGGAAACGGGCGACGAGCGGGTAGAGCTGGCAGCCCAGGCAGATGCCGAAGGCCGCATTGAGAAGTGCCGCAATGAGAGCGAACGCGGTGGCGATGAGGCCGAGCACCGTCAGGCCTGTGGCGAAGCCGACGACGCCGATCACGGCGAACAGCAGCCCGACGAGTTGGGCGAACTTCAGCGGCGGAACCGGCTCACGTCGGGTGACGGGTGTGAGGCGGGGAGCGACAACATGGGCGAAGAACAACCCGTAAGGACCCTGGCGCGGGCCGCGCCACGCTGTGATCGCGAAGACGACGGCCTGCAGGCTCAGGACCGCTGCCGCGGCCGCGGTGCTGGCCGCCGACGTCAACAGCACTGCCACCAATACGCCCGTAGTGATCCAGGCGGCGAACCGGGGACCCCGGACATCTACTTCAGTGATGTTGGTCGACATAGAAGAACTCCTGTGCTGGACGAGCTTGCTGGGAACGCACGGCTCCGGCCGCTAGCGCGGGTGCGCGCTTAGCGACAACAGCAACAGGAACAACCCGCAGTGCGGCACAGGTCTACTGCGCGGCGCTTGGTGAGCAGCTGCTCAAGGCGGGCGAACACGTCGGCCAGCTTACCCAATGGATGGCCCCTCAAGCTAATAGCGGTACCAGGGCCGACCGCAGGTCAGCGGCCTTGGGCACGCCGGAAGCCCGATAGCGCTGCCGGCCGTCGGCGTCGAAGATGAAGGTGGTCGGCAATGACAGCACCGAAAGCTCGCGCGCTGTGCCGGGATTGGCGTCCAGATCGATCTCCACATGGGCCACCGCCGGGAGGTCGCCGCACACTTGGTCGACGATCCGTCGGACGGCCCCACAGGGACCGCACCAGTCGGCGCTGAAGTGCACGACCGTCGGTCCCGTGTCAGACAAACCGAGTTCCGTGGTGTCCACGACGGTCCTCGGCTCGTCGTCGCGCAGCACGCCGCTGCGACGGGTCACCAGAACGCCGACGAGTCCGGCGGCCATCAGAGAAACGAAGATCACGACGAGCGCCGTGGCCAGTGATGGAGTCATGACACTGCGAACTGATCGAGGTGCACGGTTAGTCCCTGAGTGATTCCCTCGATGATCACGTCGGACCCGCGCACGCCCTCGCGCGTCGGCATGACGGCGAAGGGCAGTTTCTGATCCGGCAGGTTCGTGCTGAACGCGGCGAGTACGGCGCTCAGCTTGTCGGAGGGGACCTCCCGTTTGGCCGTACCGGGGCGGGTGGTTATCCCGGTGGCCTTGACCACGAGCGTCGTATCGTCCGGGCCGGCCATCGAGAGGTCCACCGAGACGCTGACCTTCTTGCCGAAACCGGGGACGGTCGGGGTCCCGGTGAATATCAGGCCGATATTGCTCGAGACGCCGGACTCGGTCGTTCCGCCTGTGGCGTCGTTGGTGTCCTTGGGCGGGCTCTCGACCGTGAGGTCGGTGATATGCATGAACCGGCCGAGATGCACCGAATTGATGATGATCCTGCTTTCGAGCTTGCGCACCGGCAGCGGCGCGTGCGGGCGAATGAGCCAGGATGCCTCGGCAAGGTCGACCGAGTGCAGTGTCGCCTCGAGTGTGGCCTTGCCGATCACGGGGCGTTCGACCGCCGCGGCACGTATCTCGATCTCGTTGTAGCGATGCCGCATCACTTGCGGAATGAACGGGAAGCCGAGAATCCCGACCCAGGGATCGAAATCCAAATTCGCCTCGGCGCGAAGTGTGCGGGTCAACCGGTACTCGGCGTATATCGCGGTCCCGAAGTCCGCACCCACCACTCCGGCGGCGATTGCGAGGACGGTCACAGCGAGTCCGATCACCAGGGCGCGCACCCGCATATTCTGTCCTACCAAGGCGCAAAGTTTGTTACGTCCGTTGGGCGAAGACCACCGGGAACGGCCCCGCGGAGCGCGAAATCGCAGGTCGCGGGTTATCGTTGTATTACGTCGGTCCGATGCGGGGCCGACGGCATCCGTACGTCGAAGCGTCGTACACCTTCGTACTGGGGGGTGTGTTGGATCTACTAATTCTCACCGCGGAATCGCGTGCAGAGTCGGTTCTGCCTGCGTTGTCCCTGCTGCCACACGGCGTGCGCATCGCCCCGAGCGAGGTTTCATCGCTTCTTGAGGCGGGCAGCGCCGATGTGGCGATAGTGGATGCGCGGGCCGATCTCGTCGCGGCTCGAGGACTTTGCCGCCTGTTGGGCACCACCGGGACTTCGGTGCCCGTCGTGGCCGTGGTGAACGAGGGCGGACTCGTCGCGATCAATGTCGACTGGGGTCTGGACGACATCCTCCTGCCCGGAACCGGGCCGGCAGAGGTCGACGCGAGGTTGAGGCTGCTGGTCGGACGACGCGGCGGGG
>JAVHWG010000078.1:0-4049 GCA_032159965.1 Mycobacterium sp. | reverse complement strand
GAGCCCATCCACGGGTCGTTGAGATCGTTCCACGTGCCATCCGGAGTCCGTGCCCGCTTCACCACCTCCGTCGGCTCGCCGAGATCATCCTTGGGCCGGATGCCGTCGGCCTCGAAGAGGTTCTTCTCCCGCAGATCGTCACGGGCCTTGGCCAGATCCTTGAGTTGGAGGACCAACGACGGGTGTTCATACCACTGGCGACTCACCTGAAAACCACCGATCCCTTTGTAGTTGGCAAGCTCAACGAGGCGTGCGGAGAGCGAAGTAGCCGATCTTGCTGTAGCTATCCGCGGCGTCGAACAAAATCTTCCCGAGGTAGACGCCGCGAACCAGCTCGACGAGCTCGTCACGGATGCTGCGGATGATCAGACGTGGATTCTTCTCCACGTCGGCATAGTCGATGACCATCACCTGAAGGTCAGGGTCGTCCTTTCCGGCTTCGACGTAGGTCTTGAAATCGAATGCCAGCTTGCCGGCCTCGGCATCGCGCATCGAGTACAGCGGCCAAAGCAATTTGGACACCAGGCCCGTGCTTCGCGTCAGCCGGTTGTCACCGCTGGCCGCCGCGGAGTCGAACCGCTTGCCCTGCCACGGCATCCACAACGCGGTGACCGCCCGAACCGCCATGTCGAGCGCGGGGTTGGTGGTCGTCATCACGAGGATCCCTTCGGTGGGACCGTCCAGCCCAGTCGGCGGGTTGCCCAGGCGGAACAGCGCGTTGAGCTCTCCGTCGACGGCCTCGGCATCGTGCTTGGCGCGCTCGGACAGCTCCTCCACCCATGCCCACGCCGCTTCCGCCGCGCCGGCGGGTTCTGTCACCATCGACTGCCGCAACCACTCGAGCCGACCCACGACCCCGGTGGCCTCGATATCCCGTTCACTCGTCATCGCTGTCTCCTGCCACCGTTGGACCGGCCAGAGTGATCGTAGTGACGCAGATCACGTTGGGGAGCGCTTTGCGCGAAGCGGGCGGGCACACGGGACTTGTGGGCGCGGACGGTATCGAACCGCCGACCGCTGGTGTGTAAAACCAGAGCTCTACCACTGAGCTACGCGCCCGTGCGGGGAGAGGCTACCGGGTCACGCTGCGGACCCGGAAATTGCTAGGACTCCAAGGCGGCCAGTGCCGACTTCCAGACCGTTTGGTCGCGCGCTTCGCCGGGCTGCTTCATCTCCGCGAACCGGACGACACCCGAGCGGTCGACGAGGAACGTGCCGCGGTTTGCGAATCCGGCATCATCATTGAAAACGCCATAGGTCTGTGCGACGGCGCCGTGCGGCCAGAAATCCGCCAGCACCGGGAACGTGAACCCACTCTCCGTCGCCCAGATCTTGTGCGTCGGCGGGGGGCCCACCGAGACCGCGAGCGTCGCGACGTCGTCGTTCTCGTAGTCCGGCAGATGATCACGGATCTCGTCGAGCTCACCCTGGCACACCCCGGTGAACGCCAACGGGAAGAACACCAGCAGCACGCTCTTGCGGTCGCGAAAATCGCTCAGCGAAACCTCTTGCTGGTTCTGGTCCCGGAGTGTGAAATCCGGTGCCGCAGCGCCTACCTCGATCACGAGTGTTTACCTGCGGCGCGCGACTTGGGCTGCACCAACCGGCTCGCACTCCAGTCACCGAGATTCGCCGAGGACGTCTGCATCAGCCCCGCGGTCGGCGCTGATTCCGAGATCTCGGCCGGCAGCACATGACCCGGCTTACCCGTCTTCGGAGTCAGCACCCAGATCACACCGTCGTCCGCGAGAGGAGTTATCGCGTCCATCAGCCGGTCGACCAGGTCCCCGTCATCGTCCCGCCACCACAGCAGTACGACGTCGACGACTTCGTCAGCGTCCTCATCGAGCAGCTCGGCACCACAGGCGTCCTCGACATCGGCACGGATGTCGTCGTCGGTGTCTTCGTCCCACCCCAACTCCTGGACAACCTGATCTTTCTGAATACCCAGTCTGAGGGCGAAGTTCGGGGCGTCACCCGCCACGACCACCGTCGGGACCTCCTTCATCCGTGAGCCTGCCTGTCCGGCCCTTATCGTCGCACGCTACGGCGTTGCGACGTAGCTCCAATGCCCGGGTATGTCACCGGGACCCCCCACACGAGTTCAATCCATCGGCGTTGGCCTGGTTGAACTTGTCGACGGCGGCGTTGAATTCCTGCTGGACATAGCGCTCCGTGATCGCTTTCGTAACCACCCGCGTGGCGTCGACCCACGCCGCCAGAGCGCCCGCCATCGCGGGCAACAGCGGCGTATTCAGGCTGCTCGCAACCGAGTCTGCCGCCCGGTTCAGCACATCCACCGCCGACTGCGCCTTCGCCTGCACGTCGGCCTCGTCACCCGTCGTCGACGCCTTGACGTAGGCGTTGATCGCAGTGACCACGTCGACACTGGATGAACTAAGGACCTCGCACGCGTCGGCGACGGCCTCGGCGGTCATCAGTTCTTTGCGCGTGGATTCCTGCGCGCTCGCCTCGGCCGCGGCGTGCGACGACGAACCGGCCGCCCAGGTGCGGTAGCTGGTCGCGTCGCCGACGTTGACCGCCGGACTGCCCGCCGTGACGGTGGTGCAGCCCACGACCACCAGGACTGTCATCGCGGTCACGCCGAGCGCCTGCACGGCAATGCGCCACCGCGACATGGCGCCGACCCCCAGCACAGCCGATGACGTTACGCCAACGCGTGCGCTGCGCATGGGGCACGATAGAGGACGATGGTAGATACCTTGCACCGCCTGACGAGGAGCGGAAGTTGACCACCGAGTTCACACGCCGCGATCTGGCCCAAACATCAATGAGCCCAGACGAATCCGACCGGATACGGGTGATCCGCGAAGGGGTGGCGTCGTATCTGCTCGATCACGATCCGGAGGAGACCGGCGAGTGGCTGGAATCGTTCGACGATCTGCTGGCGCGGTCGGGTGAGGAGCGGGCGCGCTATCTGCTGCTGCGGCTCCTCGAACGGGCCGGCGAGCAGCGCGTCGCAATCCCCGCCCTGACCTCCACCGACTACGTCAACACCATCCCCACCGAGCTGGAACCCTGGTTCCCCGGGGATGAGGACATCGAACGCCGCTATCGGGCGTGGATCCGCTGGAACGCGGCGATCATGGTGCACCGGGCCCAACGCCCCGGCGTGGGCGTCGGTGGCCATATCTCCACCTACGCATCGTCGGCGTCGCTTTATGAGGTCGGCTTCAATCACTTCTTCCGGGGCAAGAGCCATCCCGGCGGCGGCGACCATGTCTTCATCCAGGGCCACGCCTCGCCCGGCATCTATGCGCGGGCGTTTCTGGAGGGCCGGCTGACCGCCGACCAACTCGACGGGTTCCGCCAGGAACACAGCCACCCGGGCGGCGGGATTCCGTCCTATCCCCACCCACGGCTGATGCCGGACTTCTGGGAATTCCCTACGGTGTCGATGGGCCTCGGCCCCCTCAACGCCATATACCAGGCCAGGTTCAACCACTATCTGCACGATCGCGGCATCAAAGACACCAGCGATCAACACGTGTGGGCGTTCCTCGGCGACGGTGAGACGGACGAACCGGAGAGCCGCGGGCTGGCGCACGTGGCCGCGCTGGAGGGTCTGGACAACCTGACGTTCGTCGTCAACTGCAACCTGCAGCGGCTCGACGGCCCAGTACGCGGCAACGGCAAGATCATTCAGGAGCTCGAGTCGTTCTTCCGCGGCGCGGGCTGGAACGTGATCAAGGTGGTGTGGGGCCGCGAATGGGATGCCCTGCTGCACGCCGACGGCGACGGCGCACTGGTCAACCTGATGAATACGACGCCCGACGGCGACTACCAGACGTACCGGGCCAACGACGGCGGATTCATCCGCGAGCACTTCTTCGGCCGCGACCCGCGCACCAAGGAACTCGTGAAAGACCTCTCCGACCAAGATATCTGGAACCTCAAGCGCGGTGGCCACGACTACCGCAAGCTGTACGCCGCCTATCGTGCTGCGATGGAACACAAGGGCCAGCCCTCTGTGATACTCGCGAAGACCATCAAGGGCTACACGCTGGGCAAGCATTTCCAGGGCCGCA
>JAVHWG010000047.1:0-15655 GCA_032159965.1 Mycobacterium sp. | reverse complement strand
CCGCCGCCTTCGCCGAACACCTGCATCCTCGACCCGTCCGGCATCGTCAGCCACGACATGTTCTCGACGACCCCGACGATCCGCTGCCGGGTTTGCAACGCGATCGCGCCCGCCCGTTCGGCCACCTCGGCCGCTGCCATCTGCGGCGTGGTCACCACCAGGATCTCCGCGTTCGGAATCAGCTGGGCCACCGAGATCGCCACGTCCCCCGTGCCCGGCGGCAGGTCGAGCAGCAGAACATCGAGGTCACCCCAGTACACGTCGGCCAGGAACTGCTGAAGCGCGCGGTGCAGCATCGGGCCGCGCCAGACCACCGGCGTGTTTCCCTCGGTGAACTGCGCGATCGAGATCACCTTCACGTCGTGAGCGATGGGCGGCAGAATCATCGACTCGACCTGCGTCGGCCGATCGCTGGTACCCATCATCCGCGGGATCGAGTGACCGTAGATGTCCGCGTCCAGCAGCCCGACGGAGAGCCCGCGGGCGGCCATCGCGGCCGCGAGGTTCACCGTGACGGTGGACTTGCCGACACCGCCCTTGCCCGACGCCACCGCGTACACCCTGGTGAGGGAGCCGGGCTGGGCGAACGGGATCACCGGTTCGCGAGCATCCCCGCGCAGCATCTTGCGCAGCTCGGTGCGCTGTTCGTCGTTCATCACGTCGAGGCTGACGTTCACCGCGCCGGTCCCCGGAACGTCGGAGACGGCGCGGGTGACCATCCCGGCGATCTCCGTCTTCTTCGGACACGCCGCTGTGGTCAGGTAGATCTCGACGTGCACGCCGCCGTCCGGGCCGATCTCGACGTTCTTGACCATGCCCAGCTCGGTGATCGGTCGACGCAGCTCGGGGTCGATGACTTTGGCCAGCGACGAGCGCACTTTGGCTACATGATCGGCTGTTTGCTCTTCGGTCGAGCGCTCATCGGCGGACATCGATTCGAGTCTACGGCGGTCGGTTCACCCCGATCGGGCCGCCGCCGCTCAGCTCGCGGGGTCGGGCAGCAGATCGGTCGGCGCCGGCGCAGTCGGACCCGGCGCAGGAGGCGCCTGCACAGGCGGGCCGGGAACCGGTGCGAACGGGTTGACGGGCGCGGGTGCCACCGGCGCGGTCGGCGCCAGCGGGTCGAAGGCGGCGGCGGACGGACTCTGCGGCATCGCCGGGCCGGGTAGGCGCGGGCCCGCAACCGCGGGTCCTGGTAGCGGGCCGCCGGCCACTGCCGGGCCGGGCAGCGGGCCACCGGGTCCTCGCGGCACCGCCTGCGGATCACCGACACCCGGAGCGGGCATGCCTGGGAATGCGAACGGGTACGGCGACGCGGGCTGCGGCGCCACGGCCGGCATGGGGCCACCGCCGAAGCACACCAGAGTGGGGCAGCCCAGCCCCTGCTGCGGATTCTGTGCGACGACCATGGTGGGATCCCAACCGGGCGAAGGCATTTGGCTGGCGACATCGGTGGACCCGAAGTTCACGAGTTGCATCTGCGACATCGGGTCGGTCGTCGGCAGGCCCAGCACGTTGACGGGTAGTCCCGGGCCCAGGCCCTCAGGCGCGTTCTCCAGGTGCGCGTCGCCCATCGGCGGGATCGGTCCGACGATCGGCGGCAGGTCGATCGGCACCACGCCGGTGGCGTACGCCGCGGCCCAGCCGAGGACGTTGCGCGCGTACGGCATCGAGTTGTTGTAGCGCAGCACCGAGCTCAGCACCTGTGACTGATCGCGAAGGTTCAAGCCCCCGCTGCACAGGTAGCGCGCTGCGGCCAGCGTCGCGTCGAACAGGTTCTGCGGGTCGGCCTTGCCGTCGCCGTCCCCGTCGGAGGCGTACCGGGCCCACGTGCCGGGCAGGAACTGCATCGGCCCCAGCGCCCGTGCGTACGTCGCGCGTCCGTTCGGCGCCTGGCTTTGAACAATGACCTCGTTGCCGGGCAACGTTCCGTCGAGCGACGGGCCGTAGATGGGCCGCACCGCGGTGCCACGCGCGTCAGTGGCGCCGTTGTTGGCGTGCAAACTTTCGATCCGGCCGATGCCGGCAAGCAGATTCCAGCTGACCCCGCATGTGGGCTGGGCCATCGCCATCATCTTCTCCGCGTTGCGATACGCCTTGAGCGCCATGCCCGGAATGCCAAGCGCGCCTGGTGTATTGACCACGACGGAGGGTGGAGGGGCGGAAATAGTCGCCGCTGCCGCCACATGGAAACTCGTCGGCGCGCGGTTGACCGGGACAACCGACGGACCAGAGATTGCGTCGGGGTCGGGGACCGCGGCGGTCAGCATCACGTTGGTGTCCTGCATGGGGGCGTGCACCAGCGGCGTGGCGTGCGGCGCAGCGCCGACCGCGGTCACGAACACCAGCGGAGTGACGACGACGGCGACCGCGGTTGCGGGCGTGCGAGCGACCTCGGCACACCGGCGCCGCGCCCGTGTCAGCGCGTCACGCGCCCCCGAGCCGCCCCCTGTCTGCACTGACACCGTCCTGACCTCGTCGGCAGCCCGCGCCGCGGACCTGCCGGCACTGCACTCGCCGTGTGAACTGAATCACCATACCTAGTCGTCATCCGATTGGATGCAGTTCGGTGCCCGCTATGTTCCCCGCTTTGCCCGCCGCTCCGAATGGTCGCCTTTGGCGGGCTGTTCTGACTGCGGCGCAGGACGCGTTTCCTCGATGAGTTCGCGCAATTCGTCGAGTTCGCGGCGAAGGTAATCGCGCGTCGCGACTTCGCCGATCGCCAGCCGCAACGCCGCCAATTCGCGGGCCAGGTATTCGGTGTCGGCTTTCGTCTGCAGGGCGCGCCTGCGGTCCTCGTCGAGCGTGACCCGGTCTCGGTTCTCCTGCCTGTTCTGCGCCAGCAGGATAAGCGGCGCGGCGTAGGCGGCCTGCGTCGAGAACGCGAGGTTGAGCAGGATGAACGGATAGGGGTCCCACCGCAGCGTGACCGCGCCGACGTTGATCGCCACCCAGACGACGACCAGCACCGTCTGCCACAGGAGGTAGCGGCCCGTGCCCAAGAACCTCGCGATCGACTCGCTGAACTGACCGACGGCGTCGGGATCGAGGTTGAACGAGAAACTGCGCGACTCGCGCGGCGTGTCCAGCCGCTGGCGCGATGAGTATTCGCTCATCCGCGGTCCCCGTCGGCGCTGGCCGAAAGCTCGGGCTCGTCGATCTGCACACGCCAGTCGTCGGGCAGCAGGTGGTCAAGCACGTCGTCGACGCTTACCGCTCCCAGCAGCCGGTTCTGCTCGACGACGGGGCCGCAGACCAGGTTGTAGGCAGCGAAGTACCGGGTGACGGCCGCCAGTGAGGTTTCCGGCGTCAGATTGGGCAGGTCGGTGTCGACCATGCCGCTGACCAGCGACGCCGGTGGCTCGCGAAGCAGCCGCTGCAGATGCACGCAGCCCAGGTAGCGTCCCGTCGGCGTCGACGTCGGCGGCCGAACGACGAACACCAGCGATGCCAGCGCCGGCGTGAGGTCCGGGTCGCGCACTCGCGCCAGCGCCTCGGCGACGGTCGTGTCCGGCGCGACCACCACCGGCTCAGGCGTCATCAGGCCGCCGGCCGTGTCGGGGGAGTGCGTCAGCAGCCGGCGAACCGGGGCGGAATCCTCCGGGTCCATGCGGCGCAACAGCACTTCCCGGTCCACCGGGTTGATCACCTGCAGCAGGTCGACGGCGTCGTCGGGTTCCATCGCCTCGAGCACGTCGGCGGCCCGCTCGATGTCCAGCTGCATCAGCAGCCCTCGCTGCTCCTCTTCGGGCAGCTCCTGGAACACGTCGGCCAGCCGCTCGTCGTCAAGCGCGTTGATCACCTCGGTGCGGCGCTTTTCCGGCAGGTCGCGGATGGCCTCGGCCACCTCGATCGGCCGCTGGTCCTCGAACTGGTGCAGCAGCTGTGCCACTCCCTGGCCGGGCAGCGCGAGCGCCGACGGCGTCAGGCCCTGCACGTGTCGCCAGTCGATGACGGAGATGCTGCTGCGACGGCCCAGCCGGCGCGGGCTGCGCACGGCCACCTTGGTCACCAGCCAATCGCGGGTTCGGGTCTGTTCCACCCCGAGGTCGACGACGATGACGTCGATTCCGTGCAGCTGCTCCTGCTCGGGATCGTCTGTGCGCACGCGCGACTCGATCACCTGACCCAGCACCAGTACTTCACCGGGCCGTTGCGAGAACCTGCGCAGCGACACATTGGTCGTCGTCAAAGTGACCCCGTGCGGCTCGATCGCCGTGACACGGGTGATCGGCACGAAAATCCGCTGCCGCGTGAGCAGTTCGACGACCAGACCGAGAACTCGAGGCTGCTGGCGGACGATGCTGATGCTGATCACAATGTCGCGCACCCGCCCGATCGATTCGCCGTCGGGACCGAGCACGACCATGCCGGCCAGCCGCGCCGCATACACCCTGTTCACCGACGTCATACCGCCAAGGGTAAAGAGTTACGCGTGGGAGAAACCTTCGGGAGCGCTTACCGGGCGCGTCGCACGTGTCTGTCCGTGCCGGCAAGCAGCACCAAGATGATCACCAAAGCCAAAGCCCTGGCTGCCGACGAGGTGTTCCTGGACCTCGAGGACGCGGTGGCCGCGGATGCCAAGGCCCAGGCCCGCACCCAGGCCGCAGCGGCGCTGTCGGAGACAGGTTGGTCGGGCCAGCTGCTCGGTGTGCGCGTCAACGACTGGACCACACCATGGACCCATGCAGACGTCATCGAGGTGGTGTCGGCGGCGGGGGCTCAGCTGGACATCGTCGTGCTGCCCAAGGTCACGGACGCATCGCACATCCACGCGCTGGATCTTCTTCTGACACAACTGGAAACGATGCACAGCCTCGAGGTGGGGCGCATCGGGATCGAGGCGCAGATCGAGAACGCGCAGGGGCTCGCCAATATCCACGCGATCGCCGCCGCGCCGCGAGTGCAGGCGCTGATCCTCGGGCCTGCCGACATGATGGCCAGTTTGAACATGCGCACGCTGGAAGTGGGCGAGCAGCCCGAGGGCTACGACGTCGGCGACGCGTATCACCATGTGCTGATGTCGATCCTGGTCGCAGCGCGCACACGCGGGATCCTCGCGATCGACGGCCCGTACCTGAAGGTGCGTGACGTCGACGGGTTCCGCCGGGTGGCAGGTCGGTCCGCCGCGCTGGGCTACGACGGCAAGTGGGTGCTGCATCCGGATCAGATCGCGGCGGGCAACCAGATCTTCAGCCCCCGGCAGGCCGAGTACGACCACGCCGAGCTGATTCTGGAAGCTTATGAATGGCACACATCGGCAGCCGGGGGCACTCGTGGCGCCGTGATGCTCGGTGACGAGATGCTCGACGAGGCCAGCCGCAAGATGGCGCTGGTGATCGCAGGGAAGGGCCGTGCCGCGGGAATGTCGCGGCAAGGGGAGAAGTTTCAGCCGCCGAGCTAAGGCAACTACCTAAAGCGATTAGGACGTGCTGAAGTACCACTCCTTGTTCGGGCTCGCGATGACCAGGATCCAGAACGCGACGAAGAGAACCAGCCCGACCGCGCCGACGATCACCCCGGCGAGCGCGAGGCCGTGACCGTCGCGCCCGCTGCGCCGGCATTCGTTCATGCCCGTGATGCCGAGCACGATGCCGACCAGCGACCCGACGCCGCAGCAACACGTGAACACTCCGACCAGCGACGCCACCAGCGCGCCGATCGCCTGGCCGCTGGTGGTCTGCGGTTTGGCGTAGGGGTCATACGGGATGCCGCCGTGGTACGGGGGCGGGAATGCCGTCGGCGGCACCTGGGCGCCGGGCCCCATCGGCGGTGGGTAGGGGCTGGGAGGATCCACCGGTGCGTATGGCTGCGGACTCCACGGCGTGTCTTCCAGCGAGGGGTATTCGTAAGCCCGTTCCGGCTCGTCTGGATTCGACGTCATGCGTCGATCACCCAGCTCATGGCGATCAACCTAGCGCACCCGCCACGAGGTGTCCGGTGTTGACGCCCGCGCAGCCGATGCAGGGCAGAATCATGTCTGGGCGGTGATTCGGGCACGCACAGACGTGCCCGGCCCGTCCGCCGAGATCGTGAGGAGTAAGACCGATGACCAGCCCGTTTTCCTCGGGACAAAAACCCGCCACCTCTGCGTCGGCCGCTCGCGGCCCGTCGCTTCCGACGCCGCCGAAGGGCTGGCCGATCGGTTCCTATCCCACCTATGTCGAGGCCCAGCGCGCCGTCGACTACCTCTCCGATCAGGAGTTCCCGGTAGAGCAGGTGACCATCGTCGGCGTCGACCTGATGCAGGTCGAGCGGGTGACGGGCCGATTGACCTGGCCGCGGGTCCTGGGTGGCGGCGTGATCAGCGGCGCGTGGTTGGGCATCTTCATCGGCCTGGTCCTCGGTGTGATCACCGGAAACTACTTGGGCGCCCTGGTGCCGGGTGTTGTCGCCGGTGTCTTCTTCGGCCTGATCACCTCCGCCGTTCCGTACGCAATGGCGCGCGGCACAAGAGATTTCAGCTCTACTATGCAGCTCGTCGCCGGACGCTACGACGTGCTGTGCGATCCGCAGAACGCCGAGAAGGCGCGAGACTTGCTGGCTCGCTTGACGATTTAGCCGCGTGGGACTTCGGTGCCGTTGCGCTTCGCGCAACCCCATCGGCGCCGGAAGTGTTGCAAATCACACGCGTCTACCTCTACGGTTTTCGCGCGGGAGACTGAGCCGCTGATTGCGGCGGCGAACAGGCAGGAGGCGGTCGTGCCGAAAGGGTCGCGGGGCGTCGCGGACCGGGCCGGGGCGAGGCCTGTCCGAGCGAGCATCAGGCACGGTGCTGCGGCCGCCGCGGTGCTGACGTCGGCCGCGCTGGTCACGGCATGCGGATCCGGGGCGAACGGAACCGAGATCAGCCTCTACACGCCCGCCAACGAATCGGACACGTTTGCCGCGGCGGCGGAGAACTGCAACAAAGAGTTCGGCGGCAGGTTCTCGATCAAGCAGTTGAGTCTGCCCCGCGAAGCCGACGGTCAGCGGCTTCAGCTGGCCCGCCGACTCACCGGCAATGACAGTTCGCTGGACATCATGGCGCTCGACGTCGTCTGGACCGCCGAGTTCGCCAAAGCCGGCTGGGCGACCGCGCTGGCCGACGATCCCGGCGGGGCGGCGCAGCGCGACGCAACCGCCGACACGTTGCCCGGCCCGCTGAAGACCGCGGAATACGACGGCAAACTCTACGCGGCGCCCGTCACCACCAACACCCAATTACTCTGGTACCGAGCTGATTTGGTCAAAACACCGCCCGCCGACTGGGACGGCATGGTCAGTGAGGCCACGCAGCTGCACAGCCAGGGTCTGCCGAGTTGGATTGCCGTGCAAGCCAAGCAATACGAAGGTCTTATGGTCTGGTTCAACACTCTGCTGGAGAGTGCGGGCGGTCAGATGTTGTCCGATGACGGCAATACCGTGACCTTGACCGACACGCCGCAGCACCGCGCCGCCACCGTCAAAGCGCTGGAGATCATCCACAACGTCGCCACCGCCCCCGGAGCCGATCCGTCGATCACTCAGAGCAACGAGTCGAGCGCGCGCCTGGCGGTGGAGGACGCCAAAGCGGCGCTGGAAGTGAACTGGCCGTTCGTGCTGCCCGGGATTCTCGAGAACGCGCTGGCGGGCAGTGTCGCGTTCCTGCCACTGAAGGACCGCCCGGATCTGGCGGCGGCGATGAGCAAGGGGAAGTTCGCGACTGACGCGCCAGAGTTCACCGACGCTCTCGCCGCGGTCAGGCAGAAGTTCAACTTCGCTCCCTATCCCGGTGTCACGCCCGGCCAGCAGGCCAAGGTGACGCTGGGCGGATTGAACCTCGCCGTGGCGAACACCTCAGTACACAAGGCCGAAGCGTTCGAGGCGATTCGCTGTCTGCGCAGTCGCGACAACGCCAAGCAGATCTCCTTCGCCGGCGGGTTGCCTGCGGTACGTGCGTCGCTGTACGACGATCCGCAGTTTCAGGCCGCGTATCCGGCGTACAAGATCATCCGCGATCAGCTCACCAACGCCGCGGTCCGGCCGGCCACGCCCGTTTACCAGTCGCTGTCGATGTGCGTGACCAACACCTTGTCGCCGGTCACCGGGATCGACCCGCAGGCCACCGCGGACAAGCTCACCACCGAGGTGCAGAAGGCCCTCGACGGGAAGGGACTGATCCCGTGACGTCTGCTGATGCTGTTCGCGCAAGCGGTCCCTCGACCCGCGGCGTGGACCGGCGATCAGAACGGCGGCTGGCGTATCTGCTGATCACGCCGGCGGTGGTGCTGATGCTGGCGGTCACGGGGTACCCGATCGGTTACGCCGTGTGGCTGAGCCTGCAGCGGGTGAGCCTCGCGACGCCGGGCGACACCACGTTCGTCGGAATCGGCAACTACCAGACAGTGCTGACGGACCGGTACTGGTGGACCGCGCTGGTCGTCACGCTGGTGATCACCGCGGTGTCTGTGGTCATCGAGCTGGTGCTCGGCCTTGCGCTCGCGCTGGTGATGCACAGGACGATCTTCGGCAAGGGTCTGGTGCGCACGGCGATCCTGATCCCGTACGGCATCGTGACGGTCGCGGCGTCCTACAGCTGGTACTACGCGTGGTACCCCGGCACCGGATATCTGGCCAACCTGCTGCCGGACGGCAGTGCCCCTCTGACACAACAGGTTCCGTCGCTGGGCATCATCATCCTTGCCGAGGTGTGGAAGACGACGCCGTTCATGGCGTTGCTCCTGCTGGCCGGTCTGGCGCTGGTGCCCGACGAACTGCACCGGGCCGCGCAGGTGGACGGTGCGGGCCCGTGGAAGCGGCTGGTGAAGGTCACCCTGCCGCTGATCAAGCCGGCCATCCTGGTTGCGCTGCTCTTCCGGACACTCGACGCGTTCCGCATCTTCGACAACATCTACGTACTCACCGGTGGCGCCAACAACACGTACTCGGTCTCAATCCTGGGCTACGACAACCTTTTCAAGGCATTCAACCTCGGGCTGGGCTCGGCCATCAGCGTGTTGATCTTCGTCTGCGTCGCGGTGATCGCGTTCATCTACATCAAGGTCTTCGGGGCGTCGGCACCCGGGGCCGACGACGGGAATAGATGACATGGCACAGCACAAAGGTGCGGCACCCAAAGCCGGTTGGGCGGTCGTCAACATCGTGGTGGTCATCTACGCCCTGTTGCCCGTGCTGTGGATCCTCAGCCTGTCACTCAAGCCCACGGCAACCGTCAAGGACGGCAAGCTGATCCCATCGGCGGTGACGTTCGACAACTATCGCAGCATCTTCCGCGGCGACTTGTTCGGGCCTGCGCTGCGCAACTCGATCGGCATCGGCCTGATTACCACCGTGATCGCCGTGGTGCTCGGCGCCATGGCGGCTTACGCTATTGCGCGACTTGACTTCCCGGGCAAGCGACTGCTGGTCGGGATGGCCCTGTTGATTGCGATGTTTCCCCAGATATCGCTGGTGTCACCACTATTCGACATCTCCCGTGCGCTGCACCTATTCAACACCTGGCCCGGCCTGATCATCCCGTACATCACCTTCGCGTTGCCGCTGGCGATCTACACGCTCTCGGCGTTCTTCCGGGAGATCCCTTGGGACCTGGAGAAAGCGGCGAAGATGGACGGCGCCTCGCCCGCTCAGGCGTTCCGCAAAGTGATCGCTCCGCTGGCCGCGCCCGGCATCGTCACCGCAGCGATCCTGGTGTTCATTTTCGCGTGGAACGACCTGCTGCTGGCGATTTCGCTGACGGCCACCACCGCGTCGATCACCGCTCCGGTGGCGATCGCGAACTTCCCGGGCAGCTCGCAATTCGAGGAACCCACCGGGTCGATTGCGGCGGGTGCGATGGTGATAACCATTCCGATCATCGTGTTTGTTCTAATCTTCCAACGACGGATAGTCGCCGGCCTGACCTCCGGCGCAGTGAAGGGATAGGAAATGGCCGAGATCGTGCTGAACAGGGTGACCAAGAGTTACCCCGACGGCACCGCGGCCGTGAAAGATCTGTCGCTCACCATCGCCGACGGCGAGTTCGTCATTCTCGTCGGCCCGTCGGGTTGCGGTAAATCCACCACCCTGAACATGATCGCCGGACTCGAGGAGATCACCTCGGGCGAGCTCAGCATCGGCGGCGAACGGGTCAACGACAAGGCGCCCAAGGACCGCGACATCGCGATGGTCTTCCAGTCGTATGCGCTGTACCCCCACATGACCGTGCGGCAGAACATCGCGTTTCCGCTCACACTGGCGAAGATGAAGAAGGCCGAGATTGCGCAGAAGGTGGAGGAGACCGCCAAAACGCTGGGCCTGACCGAACTTCTGGACCGCAAGCCCGCCAATCTGTCCGGCGGGCAGCGCCAGCGGGTCGCGATGGGCCGCGCTATCGTCCGCGATCCCAAGGCCTTCCTGATGGACGAGCCGCTGTCGAATCTCGACGCGAAGCTGCGGGTGCAGATGCGTGGCGAGATCGCCCGCCTGCAGCGCCGTCTCGGTACCACCACCGTGTACGTCACCCACGACCAGACCGAGGCGATGACGCTGGGGGACCGGGTGGTGGTCCTGCTCGCGGGCGTCGCACAGCAGGTCGGTACGCCGCAGGAGCTCTACGACAGGCCCGTCAATCTGTTCGTCGCGGGTTTCATCGGCTCGCCGGCCATGAACTTCTTCCCGGCCGGCCTCACCGACGTGGGGGTGAGCCTGCCGTTCGGCGACATCACGCTGACGCAGCAGGTTCACGACGTTCTCGCACAACATCCGACGCCGGCCAACGTGATCGTCGGCGTCCGGCCCGAGCACCTCGAGGACGCCGCCCTGATCGACACCTACCAGCGGCTGCGTGCGCTGAACTTCGACGTGAACGTCGACATGGTGGAGTCGCTGGGATCCGAGAAGCTCGTGTACTTCACCATCGAGGGGGCCTCCGCGCATGCGGAGCAGCTCGCCGAGTTGGCCGCCGAATCTGAAGTCGGCGAAAACCAGTTCGTCGCAAGGCTTCCCGCGGAGTCCCACGCGAAAGCCGGCGATCGCGTCGGCCTGGCGTTCGATACCGCCAAGATCGCGATCTTCGACGCCGACTCAGGCGTCAACCTGACGATCCCGCCTGCCGGCGAGTGACCGCAGCGCAACTCCGGGTCCACCTGCGGGACCATTTCGAGCGGGCGGGCGTCACTGCTGAGCCCGTCACCGCGAGCGTGACCTTCCTCGGTCTGCAGGCGATCGACGTGCTGCGGTTCGGACCAGACAGTGACAGCGTGAGTCACTATGTCTCCGTTGGCGGTTCGCGTCATGTCGAAGGCGTTCCCACGGAGGTGCTGGTGAGCCTGCGGGGAAAAGCGGTGGCGGAGGGGCTCGCGCGCAGTGTCGCGGTGCTGGCCGCCGCGCCCGCGGTGGAGGGGCTGGCACTGACCGTCGACGCGCTGGTCGACCTGGGCCAGCCGCTGTGGCGCGGCGCTCCGTTCACCGCAGTCCTGTTGGCGGACAGCGATATTGCGGCTTTAGGCGAACTTCAATTTCTGCGCGCGGTTCCGATCACGCCGAACGAGGCGGCGTGGGTGCGGCTCAAGGGTCCCGACGCGATGCGGCAGGCATGGCGGGAGGACGGCGTCAACTTGCTCGACCCGAGCCGAAGCGCAGCGCGGCCGCGTTAGAGCCAGTCGTTGCGGCGGAACGTGATGTACAGGATGGTGCAGGTCGCCAGCATCGTCGCGAGTACCGCCGGATAGCCCCACACCCAGGTCAATTCGGGCATGTGCTCGAAGTTCATCCCGTAGATGCCCGCCAACGCGGTCGGCACGGCTGCGATCGCGACCCACGCGGAGATCTTGCGCATGTCGACGTTCTGCTGCATTGCCACCTTGCCGAGCGCAGCCTGCACGAGCGAGGTGAGCATGTCGTCGTAGCTGGTGATGCGGTCGGATGCCTGGATCTGGTGGTCGAGCACGTCCCGCATGTAGCGCATGACTTCGATCGACACCAGGTCGTTGTGGTCGGTGCCGAGCCGCTGCAGCGCGGTCGTCAGGGGGCCGACGGCGCGGCGCAGCTCGACGAGTTCGCGCTTGAGCAGGTAGATGCTTTCGATGCTGGTGTGCGTGCGCGGCGAGAAGATGTCGGATTCCATCGCGTCGATGTCCGCCTCGATGAGGTGCGTGACATCCAGGTAGCTGTCCACGACATGGTCGGCGATGGCGTGCATGATCGAGTAGGGACCCAGTTTCGCCATCGCGGGGGAGGCGTCGATGTGCCTGCGGACATCGGCGAGTCCGCCGTGCTCGCCGTGCCGGATCGTCACCACGAAGTCGGGGCCGACGAAGATCATGATCTCGCCGGTTTCGACGATCTCTCTGGCCTTGGCCACGGATTCATGCTCGACGTAGGTGACCGTCTTGAGCACGAGGAACAGGGTCTTGTTGTACCGCTCCAGTTTTGGACGCTGATACGCGCACACTGCGTCCTCGACCGCGAGCTCGTGCAGACCGAACACGTCAGCGACCGTCTGCATCTGGTGTTCGTCGGGCTCGTACAGGCCGATCCACACGAACGCTTCGCTATCGGCCCGCTCCAGCTCGCGTACTTTTTCGAGCGCGCCGGCAGGGGTGTACCTGCCCGGCAGGCGCTGCCCATCGGCGTAGACGCCGCAGTCGACCATCGCCCGGGCAACCGGGACGTGAATGTCATGCTGGTGATGATCAGTCTTGTGGCGCAGCTGCGGCGGCAGGGTGCGAAACGTCCGCATCGAGCCACCTCCGTCGGGTCGCGCGTCTGATCGAGCGACCGCTAATGCTACGCGCGCCACCTGCGAGAGTGCTTGACGCTCGGGGTCAGCCGATCAGACAGACCGGCGACGACGCTCCTCCACCGGGTATGTCGGTCGTCCTCATGTGGGCGGCCCCTCTCGTCGAGCGATCGCGGTGCGCTAGTTTCGTCGCGAACCATTGTCTTCCCAAGGAGCACGTGACGTGAGCACTTCTCCCCTCAAGGTCGCCGTCACCGGCGCCGCCGGTCAAATCGGCTACAGCCTGCTGTTCCGCTTGGCCAGCGGCTCATTGCTGGGGCCGGACCGCCCGGTCGAGTTGCGTCTGCTCGAGATCGAGCCCGCGCTCAAGTCGCTCGAGGGTGTGGTGATGGAGCTCGACGACTGCGCGTTCCCCCTGCTGGCCGGAGTCGAGATCGGGGCTGACGCCAACAAGATCTTCGACGGCGTGAACCTGGCGCTGCTTGTCGGCGCCCGCCCGCGCGGGCCGGGGATGGAACGCGGCGATCTGCTGGGGGCCAACGGCGCGATCTTCACCGCGCAGGGCAAGGCGCTGAACTCTGTTGCCGCAGAAGACGTTCGGATCGGGGTCACCGGCAACCCGGCGAACACCAATGCCCTGATCGCGATGACGAACGCCCCCGACATCCCCAAGGAACGGTTCTCCGCGCTGACGCGCCTGGACCACAATCGCGCAATCAGCCAGGTGGCCAAGAAGACTGGCGCCAAGGTCACCGACATCAAGAAGATGACAATCTGGGGCAATCACTCGGCCACCCAGTACCCCGACGTCTTCCACGCCGAAGTCGGTGGTCGCAACGCTGCGGAGGTCATCGGCGACCAGGTCTGGATCGAGGACGACTTCATCCCGACGGTCGCCAAGCGCGGCGCGGCGATCATCGACGCTCGCGGAGCGTCGTCCGCCGCGTCCGCTGCGTCGGCGACCACCGACGCCGCCCGCGACTGGTTACTGGGCTCCGCCGACGGCGATTGGGTCTCGATGGCCGTGGTGTCCGACGGCAGCTATGACGTTCCGGAGGGGCTGATCTCGTCATTCCCGGTCACCACCAAGGACGGCGACTGGACGATCGTGCAGGGCTTGGAGATCGACGAGTTCTCGCGCGGCCGGATCGACAAGTCCACGGCAGAACTCGCCGACGAGCGCAAGGCGGTCACCGAGCTCGGCCTGATCTAGGGCGGTCCGGGTAGACCCGGCGCGCCATGTGGATCACTGTCCTCGTGATGGCCCTTGCGGTCAGCTTGGAACCGTTGCGAGTGGGCATGACCGTCCTGATGCTGAACAAGCCGCGGCCGATGCTTCATCTGCTCGCGCTGTTGGGCGGCGGTTTCGCAATGGGGACCACCGTGGGTCTGGTGTTTCTGTTCGTTGTCCGGCCGCGGCTGCTGGGGTCTGCGCATCTCACCGTGCCCAAGGTGCAGATCGGGATCGGCGTGCTTGCTCTGCTGGTCGCCGTGCTGCTGGCGACGAAGCTGTTGCCGCGCGGGTTCGGGCGCTCCTACCCGGGTCTGCGGGCACGCCGTCTACTCGAGGGCCGGTCGCTGTGGGTGTCGGGCGCCGCCGGCCTGGGACTCGCGCTGCCCTCGGTCGACTATCTTGCGGTGCTGGCGGTCATCCTCGCCTCTGGCGCCGCGGCCGCCACGCAGGCCGGCGCACTGTTGATGTTCAACGTGGTGGCCTTCGCGTTCGTTGAAATCCCCCTCGGTGCGTATCTGCTGGCGCCGGACAGGACGCGCGCGCTGATGACCGCGCTGCACAGATGGATCCGGTCGCGGAGCCCGCGCGCTGTGGCGGCGCTGTTGGCCGGGTTGGGCTGTGCGCTGATCGTGGTCGGGTATACCGGGCTGTGACGGCGTTGCGTGACTAGTGGTGCTGATTCAGCACGTACTGGGCGCCCGCGAGAAGCTGCGAAACCGGATCGGTGCCGCCGCCGAAAGCGGCCTGCGTGGCCGGCGCGGTGACGGCCGCGGGGTCGTAGCCATTTACCGGATCCACTGTGATCGGGGCGGTCAGCGGATCGTCGTTTCGCGAGTATCCCGCATCCACCATCGGCTTGAGCACCGCGTCGAGCTGATTCAGCGTGTCTTCGGACACCCCGAGGTAACCGAAGGGCAAGACCAGCGGAAGGTGTTTTTCGGGAATCAGATACGTTGTCGTCGTCGCGCCTTTGGAGTTGACGGTCGCTCTGATGTTCTGTGGCGGCACCATTCTCGGGTTGGTGAACGCCACCGCGGTGTGACCGGTGGCCAGACCCGCGACCGCGTTGGCAAGGGACATCCAGTTGTCGGGCCTGTCCGGCCAGTCGGCGATGCTGTCGTACGCAGAGACGAATTGGTAGGTGTCGTACTGGCTTTCGACCGGCGCAGGGATGGTGTAGTCGAGCGCGGGAACGACGCTGCCGACGGGGAACATCTGCGTCAGAAAGCTCTCGCCGAAGGCGTGGCGGGCAACCGGATCGCCGTACGTTGCGAAGGACAGCCGATCAGGTGGTGGGGCGGTCGGATCGTTGGCCAGCCGGGCCTGCACGGCGTCGAGCACCAGCGCTCCCTCGGACAGGCCGATCGCGGTGCCGGGACCGCCGTTGCGAATCGCCCCTTCGAGGTTGCCCTCACCGACGTCGACCGATTCACCGATGCTGGGGCCGTCGACGCCCAGGCCCGGCAGGGAGTCGTCCAGCCGGCGTATACCGGGGAACATTCGTTCCAGGACGTGCCCCTGAACCTGTCCCGCCGGGTAGTCGACGATCTGACGATCGAGTCCCGGGAACCAGTCCGCGCCGGTGCGGCGGATGTACTCGTCGTAGGGAATGCCCAGAACGTGCGCGCCCCCCAACGCGTACCCCCGGCCCGCGGTTCCCAGCTGTGGCGTTCCCGGACTCGGCCCGTCGGCAGGCGTGTCATCGGCGGCGGCGGAGC
>JAVHWG010000044.1:0-2567 GCA_032159965.1 Mycobacterium sp. | reverse complement strand
CCAACGACCTGGGCGCAGTGCCGGTCGTCGGGTCGGCCGAATCATCCTCGGCTGGGTGGCCGTTGCGGCATTGTGCGCGGTTTCCACCGTGGGCGGTTACGAGTTGCGGGAGATCGCCGGGGCGTCCTTGCAGGGCGGAATCGACGGCTTCGCGGCGGGTGCGCTGCTCGTCATGCTCGTCGGGTCGATGATCCCGGAAGCAACCGAGAAGGCGCGCGAACAGGCCGGTTTGGCCGCGGTGCTGGGGTTCGCACTGGCAGCGGGGTTGTCGCTGGCGCAGTAGACCCCTCACTCCGCTCGGCGTCGCCCCGTCACGCCCGATGCCGGTCCGCGCGTCAGCCGTTGCCGTTTGGCAGGTTGGGAATGGGGATCTGGACCGCTGTCGTCGTGATCGTCGTTTGGGTCACGGTACTGACGCTGGTGGGGGCACTCGAAGTCGTCGTGGACGGAGCGGTCGACACGGTGGTTTCCGTTACGGTGCTGGGCGGAGGCACCGTGCTCACCGACGTCGTGGTCACTGTCGACGTGGAGGTCGACACCGAGGTACTCGTGCTCTCCGGGCTGATGACGCCGCATGCGACTCGCTTGTCAGCGTTGGCGGACTCTCCCGAGGTACCAGTGTCGGTGCCCTCGTGGAGCACGATCGAAGAACCATCGGAGTCCTTGAGCTGATCTTCGGTAAAGGCGTCGGTGGTGGTGACGAGCTTGCCCGAGCCGTCCGAGCGGACCAGTAGCGCCGGCAAATCCCCGCTGGCCGGTGATCCGGTGTGACCCGGTGCCTGGAAGTGGCCACCGGCCGATAGGAAGTCGCCAGACTCGCCGCCGCTCGGGGCAGTGGAGTTACCCTCGCACCTCCCGAATTCGTGGATGTGCAACCCGTGTAATCCAGGTGACAGCACGTCCGCGGCCGCCGTCTCGACCGTGATGGTGGCGTAGCCGTTCGCGAAGTCGATGGTGGCATCGGCGACGTGCTTGCCGTCGGCGGTTTGAAGCTGTGTCGTGAGCTGCCGTCCGGACGACGATCCGGACGAGCTCGACGTCGAGGTGGACTGGTTCCCAGCGGTGCTTGAACAGCCGGTCAGAACGGCGATGGGCGTGGCGAGCAAACAAATGGCAGCGGTGGCATGCTTGATCATGAAGTGGGGCGTACCCCCTCTTCGCCGCGCGTAACCGCGTTTCGGTCACATGAATGCCGTTTGCCGGACGCACTGTGGCAAAACGCGGAGTCTCGTTCGCGAGTACTCCGGCGACACGGGCCGACCCGATCTACGCTCGTTACGGGGACGACGATCGGAGAACCCGTGGGACGCATCGAACCGTCGGCCGCTTTCGCAGCGATACCGACGACCGATCTTGGCCAGGGCGACCGCATCAATCTTGGGGTCGCCGGCATCATGTCGCGGCTCCCCGGCGTCTCCGCCGCGGTCGGCGCCCTGACCGGGACGCTCCGCGACACGGGCGGACTCCGGCCCCGCCTGATGGAACTGATTCGCCTGCGCATTGCCTTCCACAACCAGTGCCGCAGTTGCATGTCGATCCGCTACCAGAGCGCCATCGACGACGGGCTCACCGAAGACGCGGTGTGTTCACTCGAGCGGCCGGTAGACGCTCCCGATCTGACAGATGCGGACCGAAGCGCACTGCGGTTCGCCGACCTCTTCGCCACCGACCACCTCGCCATCGACGACGGGGTCTACGAAGACCTCCGCATCCATTTCACCGAAGACCAGCTAGTGGCGCTCGGCCTCCACTGCGCCCTCTGCGTCGGACTCGGGCGGTTGGCCGCGACGTGGCACGTCGTCGAAGATCTGCCAAGCGATCTGCAGATGGTCAGCGACGCGCCGTTGGCGCCGTGGGGATCCACATCCGTTGTGGCGTCAGGCTAATCGACCGTCGGCACTTGGTGACACCGGGCCCAACCACCTCGTCGCGGCTCGGGCAAGCGACCTTCCGGTCACCAAGGGGCTGTTGCTACCCGCGACGCCCACCCCTGCTGCGAACGACGTGAATCCCTGGCCCTCGTCAACCGAAGCTCTTCTGTTTCTGCACTCTGATCTCAGAGCGCGCCAGCGTCGGCGAATCCACCGTTGATCATGAATTGCGGTTAGTGCCGCGATTGTGGGTAGCGACATACGTCGTTCGTAAACGACGGCATCGGGGGCGTTGCCGTCAATTGGTTATCAAGCAGCGTTCGACAATCCACGGCAAGATCACGTCCAGAGTGAACCCTTCGCTGCGCGACGCCGAGTAGTGCCCGCCGTTTCTCGACTTGCCAACCGATACGACGCATTCCTCATGCCTCGGTCACCGAGCGTCGCGCTGGGGTGAAAGTTGGCCGACCTCGAACCGCCTCTCAGCCAGCAATGTTATCGAGCTACTAATTTTGATCTTGGCGCGAGATTGCCAAGAGTCTTAGGCGATAGCTACGGAATCATGATCATCTGGTGCCGACACGCCGCATCTACGCGTAGCGGCCCATGCGTCAAACTGAACACCGAGTAGGCGGCAGCCTGCATGGACGTTCATGATCAGGTCGTTAACCGCCGCAACGACCATCAGATTCTGCG
>JAVHWG010000029.1:0-2847 GCA_032159965.1 Mycobacterium sp. | reverse complement strand
CAGTTCATCATGTCCGATCCGCGGCATCAGGAAATCCAGGCCCGGCAACGGGACTCCATTCATCTGGTGGCCGACGGGCTGCTGGCCGGAGCGCCCAACACGCTGGACCCGATCTACGTCCCGGCCTTCAACGCGGCCGCTGACGACGGTCAGCGGCTACGCGTGATCGTCGACCAGATCGCCTCCTACACCGAGGGAAGATTCGAACGCATCGCGGCCGCCCAGGCCTGAGCCGTCGACCGATTAGTCGGGCTTGCCCAGGTCGCCATTTTAGATGCCATCACCGCGGCGCAGGTCCATGGTTTGGCTCGGATGCGGCTAGCGCATGTGGGTGCTGCGGCGCCCGGTAATGCCGAGGTAGCTGGCGATTAGGATGACGGCGAAAATGATTCCGACTAGGAACGGGATGATTTTGAAGCCGCCGTTTTGGTTGGAGTATCCGAGTTTGTAGGACACCCAGGTGCCCAGGAATGATCCGATCGCGCCGAGCAGCACGGTCATGAGGACACCGATGTTCTGCTTGCCGGGCATGATTAGCCGGGCCAGAACACCGACGATGAGTCCGACGACGATGGCGCCGACAATAGTTTCGATCATGAGTTTCTCCTTGAGGCGGTGGCGCCGAGTGATGTCGATGAGCGCGGTATGCATACCCGTTGACGGCAAACGGCATACGCCGCGGGGCAAGGCAGGGACGGCCACTGCGAGGGTCGTTGTGGCGAGGGTTGAGCGGTGACCGCCCCGCCCCCTGGGCGCGTTGCGTGCTTCATGGGTCGCGGCTTCGGCGCGGGCGTTATCAGGCTTCGGCTTCATTCCGGACGGCGTCGCCGCAGGACGTCGGCCTTTTTTCCGGGCCTAGCCCTCGTCGACCAGGTTGTCGTTTGAGGTCACGCCGTTGTGATAATACTCACGTCCGGCACCGCGCGAGCCGCTCGGGGTACTCATCGACGAAGAAGCGGTGTCGGGACGAGGCGTGAGTATCCTCCCGACGGCCTCTGATTCCCCAGACAGCGTGGAACCGTTCCTCCCCGACTTCACACCTGGTAAGCGCCTCGGCGGCTATGCCTCAAAGAACCAAGGATTTCATGGCCATCACCGACCTCGCGCAGTATGCGCATCTAAGCACAGCCGATATGGAAGCACTCGGCGCGCAACTCGACGCGATCCGAAGCGCCGTCGAGGAATCCCGCGGGTCGCGCGACGCGGCCTATATCCGTCGAGCGATTGCTCTTCAACGCACCCTGGACGTCGGTGCGCGGCTAGTGATCGCCGCCGGCCGCACCAGGACGAGTTGGGTCGCCGGGGTCGCGGCGCTGGCGTTCGCGAAGAGTGTGGAGAATATGGAGATAGGCCACAACGTGGGCCACGGCCAGTGGGACTGGATGAACGACCCCGAAATTCACTCCACCACCTGGGAATGGGACATGGCCGGTGTGTCGTCGCAGTGGCGATATTCGCACAATTACCGCCACCACGTGTTCACCAACGTTCTCGACATGGACGACGACCTCGGCTACGGCGTGCTTCGAATGACTCCCGACCAACCGTGGGAGCCCCGCTACCTACTTCAACCGCTACGTAACTTGCTGTTGGCCATCGGCTTCGAATGGGGTATCGCCCGCCACGGCATGCACGCCGCGCAGAAGCGGGCCGGCTCGGCATCCGAGAAGGACGCGCAGTCCCACGCGGTGGTCACCAAGATCGCCCGCCAGATGTTCAAGGATTACCTAATCTTCCCGGCGTTGAGCCGTTCACGGTGGCGGCGCACCCTGTCCGCGAATATGGCCGCCAACGTCGTCCGCAACCTCTGGGCTTACTTGGTGATCTTCTGCGGTCACTTCCCCGACGGCGCGCAGAAGTTCACTTCCGCGGTGGTCGAGGACGAAACCAAGCCGCAGTGGTACCTGCGTCAGATGCTAGGGACAGCGAACTTCGATGCGGGCCCGCTGCTGGCGTTCGCCAGCGGCAACCTGTGTTACCAGATCGAGCACCACCTGTTCCCCGACCTTCCCAGCAATCGGTACGCCCAGATCGCCACCCAGGTGCGAGGACTATGCGAGGAATTCGGCCTTCCCTACACCACCGGGTCGCTCCTGAACCAGTATCGGCAGACGCTCCGCACCGTTCACGCGTTGGCGCTTCCGAACCGCCCGGGTACACGCAATGGCGCTAAGGCATGCCCCGATTGAGAGGGGACCCAGGCGGTCGATGCTTCCGAACCTGCTTCCGGTGGTGTTCACTCGCGTCAGTCGCGGCGCTCTCGGCATGGCGGAGGCGTCTTGTCCCGTATCTAGAGAATCAAGACACCAAATCGCTGGCCCCCATTCAGACCCTGTGATCGCTGCGTCTCAGATCTTGTTTTGGCATCCTCGACTCATTAGCCCCGCTGCGGACTAGGGTCGGTGCCCATGTCCAAGCCCAGTGTCGTTCTTGCCGTTGTGTCTGTCGCCGCACTAAGCGCCTGTAGCCCACATCAGCAGCCGTCGTCCACCGCGACCTCGTCGAGCACGCCCGCCAGCACCCCCGCGCCCGGCGCCCAGACCCTCACCGCGCAGCTGCACACCGCCGACGGCCGGTCGGTGGCCACCGCAACCTTCGCATTCGGCAACGGCTTCGCCACGATCACCGTCAAGACCACCGCCGACCACATCCTGACGCCGGGCTTTCACGACATGCACATCCACGCCGTTGGCAAATGCGAGCCGAACTCGGTCGATCCAATGAAGCCGGGCGCGCTCGGGGACTTCCTGTCGGCCGGCATGCACTACCAGGCGCCCGGGCACACCGGTGAGCCGATGAGCGGCGACCTCGACCCCTTGGAAGTCCGCCAAGACGGCGCTGCCTATC
>JAVHWG010000022.1:0-26410 GCA_032159965.1 Mycobacterium sp. | reverse complement strand
CGCCTCACACTTCAAACACCGGACCGAGCTCGTCTATCTACCGCCGGCCTGGTTTGCCACCAACCCGCCGCCCAAGTTGCCGACGGTGATGATGATCGGCGGAGAGTTCAACACCCCTGCCGACTGGCTGCGGACCGGCAATGCGGCGAGGACGATGGACGATTTCGCGGCCGCCCATGGCGGCAACGCCCCCGTCTTCGTACTGGTGGACTCGGGCGGCTCGTTCAACAACGACACCGAATGCGTGAACGGCAAGCGCGGTAACGCAGCCGACCATCTTACGAAAGATGTTGTGCCGTATATGACCTCGCAGTTCGGGGTAAGTCCGAGCAGCGCGAGCTGGGGCATCATCGGATGGTCGATGGGCGGGACATGCGCCGTCGACCTGGCGGTGATGCACCCCGAGCTGTTCAGTTCGTTCGTCGACATCGCAGGTGACCTGGGTCCGACGGCAGGCACCAGAGAACAGACCATCGCACGGCTCTACGACGGCGACGCCGACGCGTGGGCTGCGTTCGACCCGACGACCGTCATCAAACGACACGGGCCCTATACCGGGATGTCGGGATGGTTTGCGATATCCAGCACTCCACAGACTCAGAAGCACAACGTCAACGCGGGGAGTGACGCGGTGGGCCTCGGAGGCCGTGATGGCGCCGGCAACCCGGGCGACCAGACCGAGGCGGCAACCTCCCTGTGCGCGCTGGGCCGGGCGAACGGCATCACGTGTGCGGTCGTGGCGACGCCGGGCAAGCACGACTGGCCATTTGCCGCCAGCACGTTTGTGACGTCGCTCCCTTGGCTGGCCGGACGGCTCGGCACTCCGCAGGTACCGCTGATTCCGCTGCCGGGATCGCCCTCCGGCTGAAGTCGGGTGGCCCTGTGAGCGCACTGTGAATCAGAGTTGGGGTGCCTTGGGGAAGCACCGATCGACGCCAGCCCGACCTAGCGTGGAGGGACGCCCGAGCAGCGATGTTGCTGCTCGTCCACACCCATCCGCCGATTTGGGGGCCACTGAAATGCAATCAGTAAACGTAACGCCGAAGAAGCTGTCCTTGGTCGCGGCCGCAGGTGCACTGGCCGTGATGGGAATCATGACGTTCACGGCGGGGAACTCCGCCGGCACCGGCGGCGCGAACAGCGTGATGGCAGACACGCCCAGCGTTCAGGCGCCCGTGAGCACACCTTCCGTTCCGTCTGCCGTGCCGGCGGTGAAGGCTACGAAGTTCGCTGGTGGCGACTGGACCGGGATGTGATCCTCGCGCTCTGAGTCGTCACACCATGTGAACGCACAGAAGACGGCTGGTTATCAAGTCGTTTCCGCTCGGCGACGTGCGAGATGCCCGGCGTTCCCTAGACTTCGTAGGGACGTGGCCGAGGCACGAGTCGGCTGCAATGTTGGGTCAGCCGGCTGAAAGGCTCACGTGGTAAGCGAGGACGTGCGCGCGCCGACTGCGCGCGAGCCGCGGTCATCTGATCGCGTCCGACGCCGTCGTGAATATTCGCCCGCGCCCGACACGACGTCGGCGGCGCGGCGGCGCCGGCTGACGATCATCCGTCGTACCGCGGTGACGGTGTGGGCCGTCGTGATCGTGTACCTCACGATCACGGACGGTTTCGCGTTCAACCGCGAACTTTTGCTGCTCTACATCGCCATCGGACTGGCCGCCGCGAGCATCGGCAGACACCGGATGCTGATGGTGATCCGCGACTGGTTGCCGTTCGCCGTCGTCCTGCTGCTGTACGACATCAGCCGGGGGGCCGCGAAGCTGCTTGGCACGTCCACGATGTGGCAGCCTCAGATCGATTGGGACCGCTGGCTGTTCGCCGGCACGGTGCCTACCGTCTGGCTGCAGGAGCGGTTGAAACAGGCCGATCCGCCCTGGTGGGAGGTCTCCATCAGCACGGTCTACATGTCGTTCTTCATCCTGCCCTACGTCGTGGCCGGCGTCCTGTGGCTGCGCAACCGCGACGACTGGAAGGCGTTCGTCCGCAGATTCGTCGTGCTGTCGTTCACCGCACTGGCGATCTACGTCGTCTTCCCTGCCGCGCCGCCGTGGGCCGCCGCCCAGTGCACACCGGGTGACGTCGCAGGTGGGCCGGCGTACCCGGCGTGTATCTACGGCAGCCCGGCGGGGGTGCCCGGCGGCGGGCTGCTCGGCGCGATGCAGATGAGCGAACCGGGCGCGAACCCGTTCGTCGAGCGAATCTCCACCCGCGGCTTTTCGACCCTGCACCTGCACGTGGCTCGCGACCTCGTCAACTCCGGACAGATGAGCGTGAACATGGTGGCGGCCGTCCCGTCGCTGCATGCCGCGCTGACGGCGATGGTCTCGTTGTTCCTATGGCGTCGGGTCAGCCGCCGATGGCGGCCACTGTTGGTGGCTTATCCGCTGATGATGGCCTTCGCGCTGGTGTACTCCGCCGAGCACTACGTCATCGACCTGTTGCTCGGCTGGGCACTGGCTGCGGTCGTCCTGGCCGTAATGAGCAGTTGGGAGGCGAGGCGCGCAGCCAAGCCGCCCGACACTGCGGGGGCCGTCATCGCAGAGCGGATCGACGAGACCAGCGACGAACCCACCGACGAACCCGATCCTGTGCCACAGCGGGTGTGACGGGGCGCCGGATACCATCGCGCTCATGGCACAGCCGCTGACAGTAGAGCAATCCCACGTACTACTCGTCGACGTCCGGGAGGCCTACGACGGCACACTGCCCCTGCCCCTGCCGACCCTGTTCCGGCGATGGTACGGACCCATCCCGCCGATCAGGGCGGTGCTCAACCAGTCGGGCGACTGGGACGCCGTCGGCAGGACCCGGACAGTGGTGTTGACCGGTGGCGGGAGCATGCGCGAGGAGCTCACGCGGGTCGATCCGCCACATGTGTTCGGCTACACCCTGTCCGACATCAGGGGCCCGCTCTCTCCGCTCGTGAGCAAGGTCGACGGCGAATGGTTGTTCGCGCCCAGCGGCAGCGGCACCACCGTGACATGGCGCTGGACGATTCATCCGCGCACTCGCCTCGCTGCGCCTGCGTTGCCGCTGTTCGGTTGGCTGTGGCACGGGTACGCGCGCAGAGCGCTCGACGAACTGGGGCGGCTGCTAGAACCCACCGGTAAGCGTTAGGGCGCGCCTACTGCCACCGAGGCGGCGCCGCCCCCCTGCCGAATCCCCAGGTGGCCTGCCCGAGGCGCGGCTTGCGTTCCGACTCATCGGGGTGTCGACGAAAGCCAGTGATGAGTAACGGTTCTGCTTCCTGGTAAGCAGTCATCGCCACGCATGGCCGACTGAATTCGCACCACCGGCAGTGCGCCGCCGGTGCCGGGTAGACCAACGGGTCACCGATCATGTCGACCGCCTCGTCTGCGAGTTGTGCACCCGCGGAGGCGATTTCTTCGGGTGAACGGCGAATGCGAGTCCTGCGCACGGGGCCGGCGGTGTGCACGTCGATCCGCGTACCGGAGGCCGGTGTGGGCCCGCCAGCCCGTCGATGCTGCGGGATCGAACGCCCGCCTCCGCTCGGCTCATGCTGAGCCACCTGCCTTCTGGCGTCCGGCGCCGGCTCGGTGGGCAGATCGAGCGGCCCGGTGAGCCGGATTTCGTTGTGCACCGTGCCCGCGATCGCCATGCCGATGTAATCCTGTTCCCAAGCCCAGCATGCGGCGACAGCCTGCTCGTCGAGCAGCAGCGAGTCGACGTCCAGCCACTCGTCGGCGATCACGTGCCGCACCACCCAGTATTCGTCGGCCGCGTCCACCGCCAGCAGGTCGACTCGCGCGGCGTAGACCACCGGTTCGCCGTCAGCCGTGGACATTCCGCAACCAGGTTCGTGCCGATTCGGCACCATCGCGTCCACGTCGTGGTCGATCCGTACCGGCGCGAAGTCGTCGAGGATGCCCGACCAGCTGTCGTAACAGTCGAGAATCGCGACGGCCGAGTCCAGCAGATCGGCTGCGCCCTGATCAGACAGCGACCGCAGAACTCCCTTGTGCACTAGAGACTGGGTCAGTTCGTGGGGCCAGTCCCACGTGCCCGGGTAGTAATAGACCGCCAAGGCGTCTTTGACCGCGGTCCGCAGTGCGGATCCTGTAGCGGTGCCCTCAACCGCGGTGCTCTCAACCGCGGTGACCGGCTCGAGATCGCGTCGGTGCGGTGACGCGAAATCCCACTGCCGACGGCAGCGTTTGAACCGCGCCCGCTCGTCTGCCGTGATTCGGTAGGTCACCGGTCACCTCGCATGACCAGCCGGTCATCGCGGTCGGGGCATGTCGCCACGATCGAGCCGATTAACAGTTCGCGGTCCATATCTGCCTGTCGGTCCACGATAGACCGGATCACGCGTGCCAGGCAGACCCGCGGTCGAAGGTGATCGAGTTAAGGCGCCAACCGCAGAGCGCCGACCGACACAAGCGCCTCGACGAGGGCGACCTTCTCCTCGTCCGTCAAGTCTCCCGGGAGTTCGCGAACATAAAAGGCGCCGGTTCGGGCGATGAAATCAATTGCATCGCCGGCAAGTTCGTTTACCGACAGGATGGCTTCGCCGTCCTCGTCGAGCACCTCGACGGCGGAATCACGCCGTATCACACGCTTGCGGCCGAAACGGTCGTTGAACATTCGTTGCGCTGGAAAGATATTTCGCACGTCGTACCAGACGTCGGGTAGCGGTTCGGCGAAGACCGTCTCGTATCTCTCGCGGAAACCGGCAAACGTCGATTCGGTGCGACTGTGGTTCTTCTTCGCCTCGGCAGCCGGGGCGTTCTTCGGCGCGTGGCCGACGAATCTGCCGAAATACTCTTGACAGAACGCGCTGTACTGATCGGTGTAGAGAAGGAACGTATGCCAGGCCTCGTCGACACGGGCGGACGACATGCCGACAGTCATGTCTTTCTGTGAGACTGAGAGGACGAGGAATTTCTTCACCTCGGCGAACAACTCTTCACCTTCGGACACGGTGTTGACGATCCGATCGTTCACCAGACGTTCCACGACATACGGAGCTTCGAACTCGAGAGCATCGAAGACTGATGACGCGTCAGGTGGGCGCGTGAGTGCTTTGGCTGCCAAGACTGCTATCGATTCATTCCGGAAGGCTCTGGCACGTATAGCAACTTTCCGTGCAGACGATCTCACACTGCGACGTACAGACGTTCGGGTCCGGCGGCTGATAAACAGGTGGCACCGTGCGGCGAGCCGAGGACTTCGGCAGCCTGATGTTCAACCGGTCGACGACACCGCGCCTGGACGGGTCCATCGCTGAGCCGGCACCGAAAAGCCTTTTGACTTGCTGGGCCGTGGTCAACACTGTCCGCGTGCGGCGAACGGTCACGTTCGCCGTCCGGGTGACCCACACGATCACCCCGCCCATCGGCATCGTCACCTTCGGTGCATCTTTCGTTGCCACGATCTCACCGCTGGGAATGTCCACGCTCACAGACATATCGTCGAGACCGGGGTAGAGCCGCACGACTCCTTCCCGGGGAGACGGTCCAACATAGCCGCGCAGGGCGATGACATCTGACATCTCTGCACCAGTCTCAGCCATCTCGATCAGTTCCTGATGCTCCCGAAGATTGTCCGCACCGCTGTGTGTCTCGTCTGCCACGTCTAGCCACCTTCCGAGGTCGATTACGTTGACTCCGAGGACAATGCGGGCTTACTCGTCAGCACCTCTGCGTCGGCTAAAAGGATTACAGGTCCGGACCTCGGACGAGTCGAAAATCGCGAGACTGAGTGACACCTGTGAACCGAAAGGTCACAATGGTTACGTAGATAACGTTACGCGTGCCACGAGGACCAGCGGTCGACGCTAATCCGGAGCACGGGTCCGGTCAGCGAAATACGCTCGTACTGAACATATTTGCGCCGCAGATGGTCGTATCCAGCGGCCATTTCCTCGCCGCGGTCGTGGATCTCCGCGGTCCCGTCGGCGCGCACCCACCACAACCGGTCCCAGTCTTCGTCGTAATGGTCGGCCAGCAGACACACATGAGGGTTCTGCTCGATGTTGCGCAGTCGGCGCAGCCGGTGCGTGGTCTTTCTTTTCGCGTCGATCGCCGTGTAGACGACGTCATCAACGCCGCTATTAACCAGGGCGAACACCACTGGCACCAGATGCGGCGCGCCCTCAGGTGAGACTGTGGCAAGGCTCACCACCTGGCTGCCGGCGAATTGCTGCCTGGCGTCGAACTCCATGGTCGGCTCCCTCCGATAGACGTCCCGGTCAGCGGAACCTGGCTACATAGTCGTCCCAGTCCCACGTCGACAGGAAGGCCTCGGCTGCTTCATAGCCCCTGGCGTACAACGCCTGCTTCTGCTTCTCGGTGATCCGGAAGTTCAGGAATCCGACGGAAGTGGAGTCGACCCGGATAGCGCGCGCGCTGACCCACGGCTGGTTGAGGTATGCCTGATCGCGCCCGACCACCATGGTGGTGAGCACGTCCTCCAGCAGCTTGGTCGAGCCGAGCAGGTTCAGTGCCCGCAGGGCCGGGATCACGTCGTCGTTGCCGGCAGGCAGATTCGGTAGCAACGTGACCCCGAACGTGGGCCAGCGCGGCTTCTTGCCGTCGGTGCGGTCGAGTGAGTCGACCGGAAAGTTGGACAGCAGCCCGCCGTCGACCAGCGTCGACGTCAGCCCGGCTGCGCTGTCCAGCGTGGCGGCTTTGAAGAAGAACGGAATCGACATCGAGGCCCGCACCGCATCGGCGACGGGTTGTTCGTCGGGGTCGCGACCGTAGACCCGGCGGTAGTCCCACGGCAGTCGCACCAGCTGGCCCGTCGTGACGTCGGCTACCGTCACCACCAGCTTGTACCGGCGCTCTGGAGGTAGCACGGGGTCGTCGACGGCGAGATCACCAAAGGTGCTCACGCCCAAGCTCTTCAGTTGGCTACGGACCCAGTCGTGCACGTAATCGCCGCGGTACACGCCGGAACCGCGCAGCAGCGCGAGGGATGGGCCGAGCAGCGGCACGCTTTCGAGTGGTCCCGGGTCGAGAAATTTCCGGTAGTCGAGGCTGAGCGCGAGCTCTTTGACTTGGGCACCGGTCATCTGCTGACCCAGCGACGCGGCGGCGACGATCGACCCGACGATCGACCCGGCTGACGTCCCCGAGACACGCTGAGCGGTATAGCCGGCATCCATCAACGCGACAACGGCACCGACAAGCCCGATTCCCTTGACGCCGCCGCCGGACAGAACGAGGTCGGCGCGCTTGTTCACCGTCGGCTTCGGCACACGGTCTCCTCTCGATACGACACGTCCCTCACTACATCTACCCTGAACGCCGACGAGAGCGAGGACGCCATGGCCACCAAAACGATCTTCATCACGGGCGCGGCGAGCGGCATGGGCCGCGAGGGAGTGAAGCTGTTCCACGCGCGCGGGTGGCGCGTCGCTGCGATCGACCGCGACGACGACGGACTGAGCTCGCTTTTCACCGAGTTCGGCACAGATCGGTTGTGGACGCGGCCCGTCGACGTCACCGACAAGTCGGCGTTCGAAAGCGCGCTGGCCGACTTCTGCCTGGGCAATCCGGGTGGGGGCCTGGACATGATGTGGAACAACGCCGGCATCGGGGAGTCGGGCTGGTTCGAGGATGTGCCGTACGAGGCGGCGATGCGGGTGGTCGACATCAACTTCAAGGCAGTGCTCACCGGTGCGTACCTATCGCTGCCCTACCTGAAGAAGGCCCCGGGCAGCTTGATGTTCTCCACTTCGTCGTCTTCGGCCACATACGGAATGCCCCAGATCGCCGTCTACTCGGCAACCAAACACGCGGTCAAGGGGTTGACGGAGGCGCTCAGCGTCGAGTGGCAGCGACACGACGTCCGTGTCGCGGATGTGCTTCCCAGCCTGATCGACACCGCGATCCTGCGCAACACGCCGAACCGCTCGGACGCCCACGGCAAGACGCTGACCACCGAAGAACTCCACGCTCGCTCGCCCAAGAAGGGGATGTTCAGGCTGATGCCCGCGTCGTCAGTGGCCGAAGCGGCCTGGCAGGCATACCGGAATCCACGCCGGTTGCACTGGTATGTGCCCGAAAGCATCCGGTGGATCGACCGGATCAAGGGAATCAGCCCCGAGCTAATGCGGAGCCGGATCGTCAAGGAGTTGCCCGGGCTGACCGGCGAGCGCTAACCCCCGGCGGCCCGAGAGCGCCTACTTGGCCTTCGGATCGGCCTTCTCGGCGTCGTAGTCCTCGTCGATCACCTTGTCGATCTTCTTCTGGGACTGCTTCGCGTCGCCAGCAAGTTCCTCGACGGATTCATCGCCTTCTTCAGCCCGCATCTCGACTCCCTCTTCGTGTTCATATCGCTGTCTCCGACGGCGGGTACCCACTGAAGTGGACGCGTCATCGTCGCGCAGGACACACAGACCCGCCCGCGTAACCTGAAAACGGAGGAAAGCCATGACCGAAACAGACACGACCGCGCCGCCCGCCTTGCACAGGGTGCTCGAACTGTTCGCCGATCCGCCGGCCGAACCGGACACCAGCAACGGCTATCTCGACCTACTGGCCGCCGATTCGGCCGAGGTGGACGTACCCAAGAACACCGGCTGGATCCAGGCGGCGTGGGCGTCGCCGATCGGTTCCATGCTCTACGACAACGCCCAGGCGCTGAATCGGAGGCTGTTCAGCGCGTGGAGACATCCCATCGAATGGCTGGCAATCCCGCCCGGCGGGGTGGCGCTGGACGTGGGATGCGGGCCGGGCAACGTAACGGCATCGCTGGCGGATGCCGCGGGTCCGGACGGCCTGGCGCTGGGCGTCGACATCTCAGTCCCGATGTTGACCAGGGCAGTCCAGGCCCAATCCGGCCCGAACACCGTCTTCGTCCGCGCCGACGCGCAACGTCTTCCCTTCCGCGACCAGACCGTGGACACCGTGGTCTCGATCGCCGCGTTGCAGCTCATCCCCGACCCCGCGGCGGCACTCGCCGAGATGGGCCGGGTACTGCGACCCGGCGGCCGGCTGGCTGTGATGGTGCCGACGGCGGGCCAGGCCTCGCAATTCTTCCGGCTGCTCCCAGACGTCGGCGCCCACATGTTCGGCGTAGACGAACTCGGCGACATCTTGGAGCAGCATGGCTTCGTCAGCGTCCGGACCACCTCCTTCGGTCCCATTCAGTGGGCGCGCGCAAAGCACGCATAGCAGCGCTCGCAGAATGGAATTCCGCGTCAATGCTTGGCGTGTTGGCTTCTGTTTCGCGGCCGTGTGGACTGTCGCACGCGGCATAACTACGCCCGATAATCGGTTGCTGGGCGTGGGAGGATTGGTCGAGTTGTGGAAAAGCCCCTGAAACACTCTGCGCGGGCAGCGCCAGATCACACTGTGCGCTCCGGACCCGCCATCGCACCGGCACCGGCCCGTCGGCGAACCAGTACCGACCTTCGACGTCTGCTGCCGTACCTGTTGCCGTACCGCGCCCGGTGGATTTCGATGGTCGCGATTGCCGTCGTCAGCCTGGTGGCCACGGTGGCCATACCGTTGATGACCAAGGCCGTCATCGACGGTCCGGTGAGCCATCGCGACCAGCGGGGGCTTTGGCTGTTCGGTACCGCGGCCATCGCCATCGGCATCACCGAGGCCGTCCTGTGGTTCATCCGGCGCTGGCTGGTGGCACGCGCGACGATGGGCGTCGAGGCGGACATCCGCAAGGACCTCTACGCGCGGCTGCAGATCCTGCCGATGTCCTTCCACGGCCGCTGGCAGTCGGGTCAGCTGCTGTCACGCATCATGAACGACCTCAGCACCATCCGCCGGTTCACGTCGTTCGGATTGGTGTTTCTGCTGCTGAACGTACTGCAGATCACCGCGGTCACGGCGATCCTGCTGGCGCTCTACTGGCCGCTGGGCGTGGTGGTGCTGGTGTCGATCGTGCCGATCACGTTGACGGTGCTGCACTTCCAGCACGAGTACGTCCAACTGTCGCGGCTGGCGCAGGACCAGTCCGGCCACGTGGCCACGCACGTCGAGGAGGCTGCGTTGGGGCTGCGGGTGGTCAAGGCGTTCGGTCGCGAGGACCACATGTACGAGCGGTTCGACGACCAGCTCAACAACCTCTACGACACCCAGGTACGCAGAGTGTCGGTGTCGGCCAAGTTCTGGACCCTCCTGGAGGTGATCCCCAACCTCACGCTGATCGTCGTGCTCGGCTTCGGTGCGTACGCCGCCGGGCACGGCTACGTGACGATGGGCACGCTGGTCGCGTTCATCACCATGATGCTGTCCCTGGTGTGGCCGATCGCGTCGCTGGGTTTTCTGCTGTCGATGACGCAGGAGTCGTTCACCGCGGCGAACCGCGTCGCCGAGATCTTCGACGCGCCACGGGAAATCACCGACGGCCCGGTGACCGAGGCGCCCGCGGGTGGGCGGCTCGAGCTGGTGGACGTCGGCTTTCGCTTCCCCGAGAGCGACCAGTGGGCGCTGCGTCACGTCAACGTCACTGTCGAGCCGGGCGAAACACTTGCACTGGTCGGGTCGACGGGCTCCGGGAAGTCCGTGCTGGCCGGGCTGATGTCGCGGCTGTACGACGTCACCGAGGGGCAGATCCGCATCGACGGCCAGGACATCCGCGAGTTCTCCCTACAGGCACTGCGCCAGACAGTGGCCACCGCGTTCGAGGATCCGACGCTGTTCTCGATGTCGGTGTCGGAGAATCTGCGGCTGGGCCGCGGCGCCGACAACCCGGCAACCGACGAGGAGGTCGCGCAGGCTGTGGAGGTCGCCGCGGCGCAGTTTGTCTACGACCTGCCTTTCGGCCTCGACACCCGCATCGGCGAGCAGGGAATGAGCCTGTCCGGCGGTCAGCGGCAACGACTTTCGCTCGCGCGGGCGATCTTGGCCGCCCCGAAGATCCTGGTGCTCGACGACACGCTGTCGGCGTTGGACGTGCACACCGAAGCGGTGGTCGAGGAGGCACTTCGCCGGATCCTGCACGCGGTGACCGGCGTCGTCGTCGCCCACCGCGCATCGACGGTCCTGCTCGCCGACAAGGTGGCACTGCTGCAGAACGGCACCATCACTCACGTCGGCACGCACGCCCAACTGCTGGCCGGGGTACCCGAATATCGCTATCTCCTTGCCGCCGACGACGAACTCGACGACAGCGCTGAGCGCACCTGCGCGTGGGAGGACGACGAGCAGCGTTCGCGACTGTCTCAGACGCACGACGAGCGGGAGGCGACGGACGCCGCCTGCGCTCCGGGCGCCAGGCGCTACGCGGCGGCAGAGGCCGAACGCCGATGACCGCCACCGACACCACGCGCATCGAGAGCCGTGACGATGATGGCGACGACAACAACTGGCGTGGCCGCTTCGAGGAAGTCAACGACGACGAACTGCCGGTCGACGAACGCCTCCCCCGGCGCCGTGAGGCTCGTGCTCTTCTCGGCACATTGCTACGGCCGTTCCGTATCTCCGTCGCGTTGCTCGCCGTCGTCGTCGTCATAGAAAACGCTGCGCGCCTCTCGGTTCCGCTGCTGGTGCAGCAAGGCATCGACCACGGGATCCCCCCGATCGTCGACGGCGGACCGGCGCGCACGCTGCTGGCCGTCGTCGGAATTCTGTGCGGTGTCGTGCTGGTTCAGGCGATCAGCCGGGTGTATTTCCTGCGGCGATCGGGCCGGATCGGGCAGCAGGTGCTGCTGCAGCTCAGACGCATGGTGTATCGCCACTTCCAGCGCCTGGACATCACCTTTCACGACAGATACACGTCCGGGCGCGTGGTCAGCCGCTCGACGAACGACGTCGAAGCCATCCAGGACATGCTGGAGACGGGGTTCGACAGCCTGATCACCGCGGTGCTGACACTCGTCGGCACGGCCGTGCTGCTGGTCGTGCTGGACGTGCGGCTCGGCTTGATGTGCCTTGCCGCGTTCCCGATCCTCGTGGCACTCGTGTGGTGGTTCCGCAACGCGTCACTCAAGACCTACCGCACGGTGCGGGAGACGGCCGCGCTGGTGATCGTGCAGTTCGTCGAGACGATGACGGGCATCAAGGCCGTGCAGGCCTATCGCCGCGAGCCGCGGAACCAGGAGATCTTCGAAGACGTCGCGGACCGCTACCGCGCCATCAACGAGAAGACGTTCAAACTCATGGCCATCTTCATGCCGGCGGTGAAGTTGGTAGGCAACCTCACCACGGGGTTGGTGCTGCTTTACGGCGGCTATCTGGTGCTGCACGGCCAGATGACGATCGGCACACTGGCGGCGTTCTTGTTGTATCTGCGGATGTTCTTCGAGCCGATGCAGGAGATCTCGCAGTTCTTCAACACTTTCCAGTCGGCGGCCTCCGCGCTTGAAAAGCTCGCGGGCGTGCTGGCCGAGCAACCTGGCATCAAAGATCCGGCACAGCCAGTCCAACTGTCCGAGGCCAAGGGCGACATCGACTTTCATGATGTGCAGTTCTCCTACGTGCCGGGCCGGCTGGTACTTCCCGATCTCAACCTCACGGTTCCCGCGGGCCAGACGGTGGCGCTGGTGGGAACCACCGGCGCGGGCAAGACGACGATCGCCAAGCTGATCGCCCGCTTCTACGACCCGACATCGGGATCGGTGACCCTCGACGGCGTCGATCTTCGCGAGCTGACGCAAAGTGAGTTACGCCGTCACGTGGTGCTGGTCACGCAGGAAAACTTCATGTTCAACGGCACCGTGGCCGACAACATCCGGTTCGGCAGACCTGACGCCAGCGACGACGAGATTCGTTCTGCGGCAGCCGCGGTGGGCGCAAGCGGCTTCATCGAGGCGCTGCCGGACGGGTACCACACCGACGTCGCCACGCGCGGCGGCAGGCTGTCGGCGGGCCAACGGCAGTTGGTCGCGTTCGCGCGGGCATTCCTCGCCGACCCTGCGGTGCTGATCCTCGACGAGGCGACATCGTCTCTGGACATCCCCAGTGAGCGCCTGGTCCAGCGCGCGTTGCAGACAGTGCTGGCCGACAGGACCGCGCTCGTGATCGCGCACCGACTTTCGACGGTGCAGATCGCCGACCGGGTGCTGGTCCTGGAGCACGGCCGCGTCGTCGAGGACGGGCCGCCGGCGGAACTCATCGCGCGCGGCGACGGAAGGTATGCCGCACTGCACCGCGCCTGGCTGGAGTCTCTGGCCTAGCCGATCCCGCGTCGCGGCACGGCTTAGCGCGTGAACCGCCCCGCGAAGGCGCGCAACGGAAGGTCCGCGCTGGTGAGCAGCCCCGGCGGGCCGGCGACCACCGACCTGATCGCGTTGAGCGCGGGCAATCCGGTGACCGTCATGCCGATCGATGCGAAGTTGTCGGGATTGGACAGGTCGACTCCCGGCTTCGGGAAGATCATGTGCTTGTTGTAGACGCAGGGGTCACCCTTGATCTGAGTGATGTAGCAGCCCTTGATATCCCAGCTCGGGTCGGTGTGCGGGGTCATCTGCCACTCGAGGTGGGTCTCGACGCGAGGTACGCCGTCGACCATGCCCTGGTACTTGATGTAATTGCCCCCCAGCGAACCCTTGGGCAACTGGTACCAGCCAAGGTCCACGTCTTTGGTGCACGCACCCAGCTCGTAGCTGAACTTGACCTCATCGAGTTGCAGATCGAAGCAGTCGGCCATCATCAGCACGCTGTCGGCGAATACCCGGGTGTATTTCTCGAGCTTTCCCGGGATCTCCGGATCGTCAACGGGCAGACCGTAACCCACCTCGATCCAGGTGTCCTTGCTGTGGTGGCACGAGACGTCGACCGACTCGATGGTGGTGACATTCTCGATCTCGGCGACGTCGGCGGAGCACACCACGCCGAGGATCTGGTTGACGCCGGGGTTCATGCCGGTGCCGTAGAACGTCGACCCGCCCTTTTCACACGCCTCCTGCAGGAGCGCCGTGATGCGCTTGCCCGAGGGATGGGAGTGGTTGGTGTCTCGATGCCAGCCGGTGATCCAGTCGGCGGTGGTGACGATGTTGATGCCTGCCTCGAGGACCTTGACGTACAGATCCTCGTCGGGAAACACCCCGTGGAACGTCATCACGTCGGGTCGGGCCGCGATGATCTCCTCGACGGTGCCGGTGGCCGTCACACCGACGGGTCCGATGCCGGCGATCTCGCCGGCATCCCGGCCGATCTTTTCGGTTGTGTAGCAATGTAATCCGACCAGCTCGAGGTCGCGATGGCTACCGATACGTTTGATCATCTCGGTGCCGACGTTGCCGGTGGCGACCTGGAACACCCGGGTGGGGCGACTGGTGCTCGAGTTCATTCAGTTCTGCCTTTCTAACGTCGGCTCCGGGTAGAACTGGTTGGCCCACTTGCGAAGTGAGGTGAAGCCCTGGTACTCGGACGTCGCCAGCGCGGGCGGGTCCGAGTACCTCTGGTGCGACCAGATCTCGATGTCCTGAGCGAATTGCCGGATGACTTCCTGCCCGAACGCGTCCGCCTTGGCCTGCGCTTTCGGCGAATCGTCGCCGGGTCTGCGGCCGATGTAGACGACGAAGCGGACGTCAGAGGTCCGCTCGTCCACCGGGGTCACCGCGGAGATCGTCCGGTTGTCGATCATCCCCCAGCTCTTGGTCACCGCGATGCCCAGGCCGCCGTTGATCGCCTCCACCCCGCTCTTGACGTCGTCGATCGTCTGGTCCGCGTCGCCTTCGAATGTGATCGTGAAGTCGACGAACGACACCGGCTCGTCGAAGTCATGACGGGTGAAGACCGGGACGATCGGCGTCTGATGCACGTACTTGAAATGCGCGAAGTCGACCCCGTTTTCGAGGACGTATTGGGGATGCAGTTCCAGCCCCTCCCGGCACAGGGTCGCCTGCGGGTAGTAGCCGGCCGCGCTGCTGCCGTCCGCGAAACTGGCGAAGACGTCCGGCGCATCGAAATACGGCTCACGGCCGTCGACGTCGTGCCAGATGTACACGGACTCGTTGCGCTCGACTACCGGGAACGTGCGGATGCGGCGGCCGCGGTTCGGGCGATCCTGGTACGGAATGCAGACATTGCGGCCCTCGTGACTCCACTGCCACCCGTGGAACGGGCACTGGATGACCTCACCTTCGACGTGACCGCCGTAGCCCAGATGCGCGCCCAGGTGCTCACAGTAGGCGTCCATCACCGTCAGCTGACCCGACTGCGCACGCCAAGCGATCATTTCCCTGTCGAAGTACTTCATCCGGTGCACGTCGCCGACGCTGATCTCCGACGACCACGCGACCTGAAACCATCCCGTCGGTTTCATCGACAGCGGCGGCTTGGCCATCTCGGCTGTCCTCTCGCACGACCTGAGACTGAGTTGCGACGATCCGAATATTCACAGAAGGCTCTATGAAAGTCAAGGGTCCGCGGCTACGATCCGGGGATGGCACAGGCAGTGACTACGGGTCGGCGTGCCAATCGTCGTGGCCAGGCCACCAGGGAGAGCATGCTGGACGCCGCGCTGCGGTCGCTGGCATCGGGCGACGTCGGCGCTGCGTCCGCCAACCGCATCGCCAAAGAGATCGGTGCCACCTGGGGCGCGGTCAAGTACCAGTTCGGCGATATCGACGGGCTCTGGGCCGCGGTGCTGCACCGCACCGCGGAACGGCGTGGTGAGTTGCCGTCGCGGCTCGACGGCAACGCCCCGCTGCGCGAGCGTGTGGCGGCGATCATCGACATCCTCTTCGAGGGGCTGACGGCGCCTGACTCGCAGGCGATCGAGACACTGCGCCGAGCGCTGCCGAGCGACAGCGCCGATCTCGAGAGGCTCTACCCGCGCACTGCGGCAGAACTCCAATCGTGGGGGCGTACCTGGGTCGCCGCGTGTCAGAAGGCATTCACCGACGTCGACGTCGACACGGAGAGGATTCGTGAGGTCGCCGCCTTCATCCCGGGAGCAATGCGCGGCATCGTCTCGGAACGCCAACTGGGCACGTATTCCGACCTTGGTCTCGCGCGCCGCGGGCTGACCAACGCGATAGTCAACTATCTCGAGCCGGCCGAGCCTGAAAGGCGATGACAGATGGGCGAACTCGATGGCAGGGTCGCAATCGTCACGGGAACGAGCCGCGGGGTGGGGGTGGGAATCGCCCATGAACTCCTCCGTGCGGGAGCTACCGTGGTCGGGTGCTCACGTTCGCCGATGGAGGCGCTGCCCGGGACCGACGCCGAACCCGAGTGGGCAAAGCGGTCCGCTCAATTCGTTTGCGACCAAGGCGATTACCGCGCCATCGACGCGATGGTTCAGCGCGTCGTCGATGACTACGGACGGATCGACATCTTGGTCAACAACGCGGGCGGAACCGTCCCGTCGCCGCGGGTTGACGACGTACCCGAGTTGGTCCAGCGCCTGCAGGGCACGCCTCGAAGTGAGGACGATTTCGAGCGCACCGCGCTGTTCCACGCGTTCGCGGTGCAGATGAACCTGATCAGCCCGATGTGGTTCGCCATCCGCGCGTACCGGCAGATGCGGCACCAGGACGGCACCGGCTGCATCATCAACATCTCGAGCGGCGCGGGACATCCTGCCGGTTCGCCGACGCTGGTCTCCTATGGGGCAGCCAAATCGGGCCTGAATCACCTCACCCGCTCCCTGGCCGAGGAGTGGGGACCTCACGTTCGTGTCAACTGCCTGGCACTGGGACCGACGATCACGGAGAACTTCCGTGCCTTCGTCCTACCGAAGGACGACCCGACCGGCTCGTCGTACTTCGACAAGGTGCCCATGCGGCGCGGCGGCGAGCCGGCCGAGGTCGGCCGCATGTGCGTCTTCCTCGCGTCGGGGGCGGTCGACTTCGTCAACGGAACCACCATCGAGATGGACGGCGGAATGCTACCCGGCGTCCTCTACGACGCGGGCTTGAAGACCATCACCGATCTGCTGTGACGGGCGACCAGTAGTCGAGCATCTCCGCGAAGGTGTCGAATGCGGGTGCCGACACACCATAGGTCGCCTCGAGGTGGACGCTCAGGGGGAAGCCGAGGTCGGCGACGCCGTCGATCACCCGCTTGTAGAGGTCGACCATCAGCCGGCGCTTGTCGGCCGGCTCCCCCGCCGCCAACTGCTTGACGAACAGCTGCTCTGCGGCGACCGCGGCGTTGCCCGGGTCTTGGATCAGCCAGTCGATGAGGCCGACCCGGTTCTCGACCTTCGGCACGAAGCCGAACGACAGCAGGATCTCCGGCCGGTGGTCGGTCTGGGTGGCGAAGTCGGTCAGGAACCCCACGATCGCGTCCGAGTAGAGCAACTGAGTCATGCCGTAGGTCGCGCCCTGGTCGCACTTGAAGTTGAACCGGCCGTGTTCGCCCTCCCGTGTGGGAATCAGGATGACACCGCGGTTGTCCACCACGTGGTCATAGATCGAAAGGGCGTCCGTGGGGGCGACGCCGGAGCCCTCGCCGTCGCTCATCGTGCGCGGCACCCCGACGAAGGCGATGCCCTCGAAGCCGGCGGCGCCGAGGTCGATGACCCGTTCACGGAGCGCAGGCTCGTCCATGAACGCTGTGACCTGCGTGCACAGGCCCTTCATACCGGGCAACTCGGGTTTGATGAGCGACCAGAAGTCCAGCACATCGAGCTTCGGCTTCATCTCGATCGGCCGGTCGTCGTCCTCGACGATCATCCCGGGAATCATCACGTGCCGGATCCGGCCCGCCATGCCCGACGCCGCCGACAACCGCTGCACTTTGTGCGCTTCTTCTACGGCATGCTCGGGTCCGCGATCCACATTCGGTGGCACGAGCTCGAGCGCGATGGTATTGAGCGTCACGAAGCGACACCCTACAAAGTTGGCCTGACCGGACCCGACGTCAGCCCCTGGTCGGAGCATCAACGGTGTGCGTGCTCACGTCGTCTTGCGCATCAACCGCTGCATCTGCCCGTACGCATCGATGGGGCTCTGCAGGGCGAGCCCGCCGTCTGCGAACACGGTTTGGCCGGTGACCCAGGACATTTCAAGCACGCCTACGACCGCTTCGGCCACGTCGTCGGCCTCCCCGAGGCGTCTGAGCGCGGTCCGTTCTTCCAGGGCCTCGATCCAGCCGGGAAGCCGCGCGGCCTCGGCGAGCATCGGTGTTCGGGTCACGCCGGGACCCACGGCGTTGACTCGGATGCCGTGTGCGCCCCATTCGGCGGCGGCGACGCGAACCAGCATGTCCAAGCCGGCTTTCGAGACGCAGTACGCACCCATATCACGGTCGACGAGGGTGCCGCTGACGCTGGAGACGGCGACGATCGACCCGCCCGTTCCGGCATCGATCATCGCGCGCGCGACGGCGCGCATCGTCAACCAGCTTCCCGTCAGGTTGGTGTCGATCACGCGCTTCCAGTCGCCCGGTGTCTGATCGACGAGCAGACCGGACGCACCGATGCCCGCGCACGCGACGAGACGGTCCGGAGTTCCATGGTCGGTGACGGTCTTGGCGATCGCCGCTGACACCGCATCGGGATCGCTGATGTCGCAGGCGATGTCGCCGCCCTTGAGGTCCCACACCACGACGTCATGGCCTGCGTTGCGGAGTCGATCGGCGACTGCGCTGCCGATGCCGGATCCGCCGCCGGTGACGACCGCCGTCATACGGCCGGACCGATGAGTTCGACGCGGACACCGTCAGGCGCATTGATCACTGCCATGGCAACGGTCTTACCACCCGGAGCAGGCATCGCGATCCGCCGGACGCCGTCGTCGAAGCCGAGTTGCGCCAGGGCCGTCAGCGTGGCCTCGACGTCACGCTGCATCGACAGGAGGAAGAAGCCGAAAGCAGGGCCGTCTGACGGGGCCGGCCCGTCACGGACGCCGTCGAACAGGACCAGTTCGACGATGCCCGCGTCCGGGGTGTGCGGGTCGCCGAGGAAGATCGACCGCAGGCGTTCGCTTCTCGCGCCGAACAGGGTCGGCCAGTCACCGGTGAAGGTGTGGTCGAACAGTTCGGTCAACCCCATCCCGTCGCACCAGAATCGCTTCGACCGTTCGACGTCGGCGGTGACTATTGCGGTGTGGTGCACTCCGGGCATCAGCGCCGTACCTCCCCCGAGGTACACGCCGATTCAGCGTCGGCGACCCCAGACAGTCGTGGCAGTCATCGGATCACCGTGACGCTACACCGGGAGGGTGCGCAGCCCGGTTCAGAGCAGTCGGCGTGACCTCCGTCGCGACATCCCGAACGCCGCAAGCCAGCTGATCCCCAAGGCTCCGACCACAGCTGAGGCCGCGATCGCCCAGACGTCCTTGGCGGTGAACCCGGAGGCCTCGTCGGATGAGGTGTTGGCCAGCCGCAGCTGATAGTCGCCCGGCAGCGGGCCTTCACGCGGATCGTCGAGTCCCGGGAACTGCTGGGTCTTGTGGACTTCGAATTGCCGTTGACCGTCCCCGGTTTGCGTCCATTCGCCCCAGACCGGTGTCACACCGTCGAGCAGCACCTTGTGCTCGCCGTAGGCGGTGTCGTTGCCGACGTCGACGACTCGCTGAACCAGGAACGGCTCGTAGGAGGCGTCGCGGTAGTTCACGCGGACCGGAACCTGGTTGTACGCCAGCAACGGTGGCGGTGGTGGTGGCGGCGCCGCGTAGTACGGAGCCGGGTAATAGCCACCGCCGAAGAACGTGCCCACCGCGGCGTTGACCACGGTGCCGATGGTGTCGACCACCAGCGCAGTGAAGCTGTACGCCGCATATTGGAGGGTGTTCAGCACGATCTGTGCCAGCGGCGGGATCCACACGATCCGTGGTTGGTTCTGGTAGACGTAGACGATCTTCACGGTCTGGTGATACGGGTTGAAAAGCACAGGCCGGTAATGGTCGTCGTAGCGCACCCAATCGCGATCCCACTGGCGGGGCGGCTGGTTCCAATTGCGCTGAGTCCCAGCAGGTTCGTGCCAGTCGGGGCCGCCGGGGCGGCCGAGTTCACCGGGTCCGCCGGGCCAGCCGGGTCCGCCGGGGCGGCCGAAGTCGTGGTCGTTGTAGGTCGCGCTGGACAACTTGAGTGCGTTCTTCAAGTCGTCGACCTCGGCCTTCGGCGCGGGTTCAGGTCGCGCTTCGATCGGCTTGGACTCCTTGGCGAGTGCGATATCCGCTTCGGGCGCCTGAAGTTTCGCGGCGTCATGGACTTGAAGCGTGCGCTCTTTCGGTGAACCCGGCGAGGCCGACGGTGTACCCGGCGTGGACGCCGGATCACCGGGGCGCTTGCCCGCGAGGGTCGGCGGCTCGCTGTCGGGAGAGGGGGGTGCGCCGATCTGCGCACCCGGGCCCGCGCCTGGGATCGGAGGTGATGGCGGCGCTGACGGTTCGCCCGCCAGTTTCGGCGCCGGTTGGGCGATCACCGTCTCCGGACCAGCCGCCGGCGACGGTGAGGGCGTCACACCCGCCGGCGGCGCGCCTGGCGCCGGACTCGAACTCGGCGGCGGCGCGAAAGCCGGGGTCGGGACCGATCGCGGAGAGGGTGGCGCTTCCGGCGCGGGCGCGACACTCGGGGCGGCGGCCGGCGCGCTCGACGCCGCAGGCCCGCCCGCCGCGGGCTGCTCAGGTTTCGGAGACGCCGCGATCTGCGGGGCCGAAGAGCTGCGGGGCAGCGGTTTTGGCGCCGGGATCGTCGTTGTCACCGGCTCGGGAGCGACGGCGACGGGCGGAGCCTCCGTCGGCTTGGGCTGTGCGACCACCGATGGCGGCGCGGCCACCTCGGACGGCGGCGCGGCTACCTCGGACGGCGGCGAGGCCACGCGACGCGGGGCGGGTTCGACGGGTGCCTGCGGGGCGACCGGCGCCTGCGGCTGCGGGGGCGACTCAACAGCGGGCGGAGCCGGCGGGGCCTCTGGGGCGAACCGGGGCAGCTGGGGCGCGGCGGCGACGTCGGGATTGCGGCCCGGGCGCGCCGAATTGCCTCCACCGGGCGGCTGTGGCGGAACGACAGGCGTCGTTATCGAGGGCCCGTTGCCCGGATCGGCCAACGCCGGAGTGATCCCTCCGGTGAGCGCGGTCAACGAGATCGTCGTTCCCGTCGCCAATACAACTATTAACCCCCGACCACGACAAGCCTTCAAGACTCCGCGCATCGCTGTCGACTCCCATTCATCGCTGAGGTGGCGGCCTCTCCGCCACGTCTGCGACCCCACCCCTTGCCTCCGCCGAACAGCAGATCGTGTGCGACCTGTCGGTGTCGACGTAGAACGAAGCTCCATTGGCTCTTTGGGGCACCCATAGCGTTATAGGTCGCGGCCCCGCTTTCGTTACTCGGCCGCCCCGGCCGAGACGCAACCGTGACAAGAGGGTCTCCTGCGTCAGCTGTGACGCCTGGTGCCTATCCGTAAGTGAACGAAAAGACCTGCAGCCCTTTACTTACCCGGACGTCAAGAAATCCGGCTCCTGGCCCGTCAGCACTAGCGATCTCGTGCACGTTCGGCGGTCCGTCGATCGTCACCGCCGCACTTCTGCCGTTGCGAGTGACCGTCAAGGTGCCCGCTCCGCCTGCGACGACGTACACCTTCTTCGCGTGGTAGTTCAGTCGGATGCTGGATGAGTCGCCGCTGGCAGTCGCGCCTTGGTAGTCCAGATTCCACGAACCGCTCAGCGCGAAGGTGTCGGCGGACTGATTCGGCGGGTATGCGAATACCGCCTCTCCCTCGTCGTACTTACCGGTCCCGTCGTAATTGACCACCTTGCCGACGGAGAGGTAGGTCTCCGGCGTCTGGACGGACTGTGCGCTGGGCGTCTGGTCACTCGAGTCGGTGGCGGGCGGTAACTTCACCGACGGATGGACGTCGGTGAGAAGTTCACGGATCAACTTCTCGGTGACGTCGTAGTCGCCTTCCCCGAACTTGATCTGCCGCACCTTGCCCTCGGCGTCCACCAGATAGCGGGCGGGCCAGTACCGGTTGCGGTAGTTGGTCCACGTCGAGAAGGCGTTGTCCAGTGCGACGGGATAGGAGATCTTGAGTTTCCGGGCCCCGTCGGCGACGTTGCCGGGAACCTTCTCGAATGCGTACTCGGGTGTATGAATCCCGATCACGACGAACCCGCTGTCCCGGTAGGTGTCGTACCAGGCAGTGACATGGGGGATCGAACGCTGACAGTTGATGCAGGAGTACGCCCAGAAGTCGATGAGCACGACCTTGCCGCGCAGCGAACCGATGCTGAGCGCAGGACTGTTGAGCCACTGCGCAATACCCCTGATCTCGGGGGCAGGCCCGCAGTCCTGCAGCCGCCGGCTCCCGTCCGCGCAGTTCGACAGTTGCCGATTCTGATCGGTGACGATGCCGCCCAGGTTCAACTTCTGCTCGACGTCGTTGTCTTCGACGCCCTTCTGCAGTGAGGCGGTGTAGTCGGGGACTGTGCGCTGCAGCGCGGCAGGCACATCGAACACAAGCGCCACCGCGAGCAGGATCATGGCGACGCCACCCGCGATCCGAATTCCACGCTGCCGGCGGCGAAAGGCGCCGACCCGCTCGGTGATCCGCTTTCCCGCAAGCGCGAAGATCAGCAGCGGCACGGCGACACCGACGGAGAAGGCCACGGTCAGCGTGATCGTCGGCGTTCCGAGGGATCCGGTGGCACCTGCGACGACGATCGCCGCAAGGACCGGACCCGCGCACGGAACGAAGAGAAGCCCCAGCACCAGACCCAGACCGAAGCCATTGCCTCCGGTGGCGGATTGTCTTTGCGGGATGCGCGCGAAGGGGCGCTCGAGCAGCCGCTCCACCGGCGGGAAGATCAACCCGATCCCGATCGCCACCAGCAGAACAAGCGCCACCCGACGAATTGCGTTCTGTGGCAAGTGAAGCAATGTCAGCAGCGTCGAACCCACCAGGGTGGCCACGCCGAAGCTCGTTACCAGCCCGGCGATTACGAGAACGGGCCTGCGGGCACCACCGGAGCCGGAGAAGAAGATCACCGGCAGCACCGGCAGGATGCACGGGGATATCCCGGTGATGAGTCCGCCCAACAGGCCGATCAGCGCGAGCGACAGCATGCCCATCATTCGGAACCGACCGCTCTTCGGACGGGTGGCAGAAGTTCGTGCCGCGGTTCACCCATCTGCCGCCGCCGCGGTGCCGAATCAGTAGCGATCGATAAATGACGGCACATTCCGTCGCACACAAAGGAGTGGTTGAATGCGCGTTCAATACAAGCGATTCGCGGTCGCCGGCGTTTCTGCGGTTGCGCTCATAGGTCTTTCGGCGTGTTCAGGCGGCAGCACGACTTCGTCGTCGTCGACGTCCTCGGCTGCGGGGAGCACGTCGGCCACGATGTCGAGTTCGATGTCCCCGACCGCACAAGCAGATCCCGCGGCCAATCTCGTCGGCACGGGTTGCGCGGGCTACGCGCAGCAGGTGCCCAACGGTCCGGGATCCGTCGCAGGCATGGCGCAGGACCCCGTCGCGGTGGCGGCGTCGAACAACCCGGTGCTGACCACGTTGACATCGGCGCTGTCGGGCAAGCTCAACCCGGGCGTCAACCTCGTGGACACCCTCAACAGCGGGCAGTACACCGTGTTCGCACCGACCGATGACGCGTTCAAGAAGCTCCCGCAATCGACAGTCGACACCCTGAAAACCGACTCCGACCTGCTGAAGAAGATCCTGACGTACCACGTGGTCCAAGGTCAGCTGTCGCCCGACAAGGTCGCAGGCACCCATCCGACGCTGCAGGGCGCCACGGTGAACGTCACCGGGGCCGGCGAGGCCCTCAAGGCCAACGACGCAGGCCTGGTCTGCGGTGGGGTCAAGACCGCGAACGCCACCGTGTACATGATTGACACGGTGTTGATGCCGCCCGCGCAGTAATCACCCACCATGGCTGTTCGAGACGGCGCCCTGTATACCGCTACGCGGGGCGCTGTCTCGAACACCTGGCCGAGACATCTTGTCCGCCAACCACGTAAGGATCCGCGAATGGACGCGGTACGCAGCACGGCCCGACTGCTCACACAAACTGCACTCGTGACCGCCGCGGTGACCGAGCGCCTCACGGGCGCAGCGATGCAGTACGCCTCCGAACGGGCTGACCGGTTGTCGCGACCGTACAACGACGGAACCGGCCCAAGTGAGCGCGACGAGCGCAGACGTTAACCCGCAGGCAGTGCGGACAACCGTTGCAGCAGCGGCTGAACGGGACCGGGAAAGGGGGCAGCTATGCTACGGCTCAATGACCCGATCGTCGGTAGTGAACGACGACCTGGCCGCGTTGCTGCACCAGGTCGCAAAGCGCGACGTGGACGCGTTCGCCGCTTTCTACGATCACACCAAGGCCCGCGTCTTCGGATTGGTGACTCGCGTGGTGCGTGATCAGGGCTACAGCGAAGAGACCACCCAGGAGGTATACCTCCAGGTATGGCAGAACGCCGGGAACTTCAACCCGGCGGCAGGGACAGCCCTGGCATGGCTGATGACGCTCGCTCACCGGCGTGCTGTCGATCGGGTCCGTTCCGAACAATCGGCGACCCAGCGTGATTCGCGCTACGGTGCCGCGACGGTCGAACGGGCCGTAGACGTGGTGGCGGACGCTGCGGTAGTCGGTGACGAGCGACGCCGCGTCGCGGCATGTCTTGACTCGCTCACCGACACTCAGCGTGAGTCGATCGAACTCGCGTACTACGGCGGGCTCACGTACGTGCAGGTTTCCGAGCGGTTGTCTGCCAACCTGCCGACCATCAAGTCACGCATGAGGGACGGTATTCGCGCCCTGCGGAACTGTTTGGGTGTGACATGACAGGACCGTCCGAATTCGAGCTGCTGGAACTGGCGACTCCGTACGCGCTTGACGCCGTCAGCGACGACGAGCGCGTCGCCATCGAACATCGAGTGGCCGCCGCGCCCGGCGCGGTCGCCGAGGCTTTTCACCACGAGGTGCGTACCGTCCGAGAGGCGATGTCTGCCGTATCGGCGTCGACGGCCGTTCCCCCGCCAGACCATTTGCGTGCTCGGGTGCTGGCGATAGCCGGCCAACCCACGCGTCGAACCCGCTGGCGGACAACAATTTTGGCCGCCGCGGCCGCAGTGGCCATCGGGCTCGGCGCCGTCGCTGTCGTACTAGCGCTGCGGCCTGCCCAGAACCCCACCACCGCGGAGCAGGTGTTCGCCGCGTCCGACGTTCACACCGTCTCCGGCGGCATACCCGGCGGCGGGACCGCGACGGTCATCTTCTCCCGGGAGAAGAACGCGGGCGTGCTGGTGATGAACGACGTCCAGCCGCCCAAGTCAGGGACCGTTTACCAGATGTGGCTGATCAACGACCTCGGACCCGCGTCGGCGGGCACCATGGACGACAAGGCCGTCGCCCCGTCGACCACCGCGGTGCTCCCGGATCTTCGGAACTCCGACGCACTGGCTTTCACGGTCGAACCAGGTAAAGGTTCGACGAGACCCACGTCGCCGATCATCGCCACGTTGCCGCTCGTCTGAGAACTGGTCGACTCGATGCCACCCGGAGCGGGCTGCAGCAGGCGCGCCGCGATCGCCGTCCTCGGCGGATGGGTGGCCGCGTCGCTGGTGGGCTTGACCAAGATGACGCGCGCACGCGCCGACGAAGGCAATGAACCCGAGATCATGCGCTACGGGCCGGGCCCGAGCCAGTTCGCCGAGCTGAGCCTGCCCGCGGGATCGGCGGCGGCACCGGTTGTGCTTATCGTCCACGGCGGATTCTGGCGTACCGGTTTCGGCGTCGACCTCGGCCGGCCCCTAGCCGCCGACCTGGTCAGACGGGGGTTTGCGACCGTGAATGTCGAATATCGACGGGTAGGCACCGGCCCGTCCGGCGGCGGCGGATGGCCGCAAACCGGCCAGGACCTCGCGGCCGCAACCGACGCGCTGGCCACCGAGGGGCAACGGCTGGCAGGCGGACGGCTGGACTTGAGTCGGGTGGTCGGGCTCGGTCACTCGGCGGGCGGTCAGCTCGTGGGCTGGCTCGGTGCGCGGCGCTCGCCAGTCGTGACGCTATGCGGGGTGGTGTCGCAGGCCGGCGTCCTGGATCTAGTGGATGCGGCGCATGCAGGCGTCGGCGGGGGTGCCGTCGAGGACTTCATGGGAGCTTCGCCCGACCAGAAACCTGCGGCATACGCCGATGCGTCGCCACTCGCGAGGACCCCGCTGGGTGTGCCGTCGGTCTGTGTCCATGGGCGTGCAGACGACGTCGTCCCGATACGCCTGTCCGAGCGATTCGTCGCGGCCGCGCGCGCCGTAGGCGACACCAGCGAGCTGCGGGCGTTCGACGGTGGCCATTTCGATCTCATCGCCGTCGGTTCACCTGCCTGGTCGCTGTGTGTGGCCGCTCTCACCGACCTCACCAGGGGATAACCCGTCCTTCGTGACCCATGCTCCGAATTGTTTGTGTGAGACGCGCACGGGTCGGAGCTCGGTCGATCGCGGTCATCGGCAGCGGCGTCGCCGGCCTGACCGCGGCATAAGTGCTGTCGGCGCCCGATAGGGTGACGCTGTACGTATCTGACACCCCCATCGGCGGCCAAGCGCACACCCAATTCCT
>JAVHWG010000018.1:0-6451 GCA_032159965.1 Mycobacterium sp. | reverse complement strand
TTCGTCGCGGAATCCCTTGACCCGCGCGATGAGACGGTCGAGTTCCTGCGCGTCGCCGCCGCCGTGCATCCACCCGTCGGCGCGGGCGGCCCGCCGCAGCGCGGCGTCGGCGTGCCCGCCGATCAGGATGGGGATCGGCTTGCTCGGAGCGGGAGTCATCTTCGTCTTGGGGATGTCGTAGAACTCGCCGTGAAATTCGAAGTAGTCGCCGGTGGTCAGGCCCCGGATGATCTCGATGCATTCGTCAATGCGTTTGCCACGCTTGGCGAACGGGACACCCATGAGCTCGTAGTCTTCCGGCCAAGGGCTGGTGCCGACGCCGAGACCGACGCGGTTGCCGATCAGCGCGGCCAGCGAACCGGCCTGCTTGGCCACCAGCGCCGGTGGCCGGATCGGGAGCTTGAGCACAAAGAAGTTGAACCGCAGCGTCGACGTCACCGCTCCCAGGGCCGCCGTCAGTACGAACGTCTCGATAAACGCTTTACCGTCGAGGAATTCGCGGTTGCCGTCCGGCGTATACGGGTACTCGGAGTCAGACTCAAAAGGGTAGGCGACGCTGTCGGGAATCGTCATGCTGGCATAGCCGGCCGCCTCGGCGGCTTGGGCCAGCGGGATGTAATACGAAGGGTCGGTCATCGCTTCGGCGTAACTGAACCGCATGCATCTCCTGTCTTCGCGGCTCGACGATCTGTCTAGCAATACTAAAGTTTCATCTGAACGGCGGAAGTCCAGCCCATTGCGGGGCCTGCCGGTGCAGAGGACAATGGTGCAAACCGCGATGGAAACGTTCGATCGGAGATACGACGTGGAAACAAGCGGTCACAGCAAGCTCGTCAGTGATATCGCGCAATTGGTCCAATTGCTGCAGCGAGAGGTCACCGATGGGGACACCCTGCTTTCCGAACTCACCCAAAACGCGGTCAAGGTGGTCCCCGGTGCCAGCCACGCCGGCATCACGGTCGCAGACCGTGGCGGCAGTGTGCGCACGGCGGCGTCGTCCAACGGCCGCTACCCGGCGTTGCTCGACAAGCTCCAGCAGACTCACGGCGAAGGGCCGTGTCTGTCGGCGGCCTGGACACAGCACATGACCCGGATCGACGACCTGATGCTCGACGAGCGCTACCGGGCTTTTAGCCGGGACGTCGTTGAGCAAACTCCCATTCGCTCGATCATGTCGTTTCAGCTGTTTGCCGATCACAAAAGCATGGGTGCGCTGAATTTTTATGCCGAGCAGCCGGGTGCTTTCGGCGGCGACGCGGTGGAGGCGGGATTAATCCTTGCAACTCACACCGCGTTGGCGTGGAAGTTGGTGCGCCGCGAGGAGCAGTTCCGCAGCGCGTTGGGGTCCCGCGACATCATCGGCCAAGCCAAGGGCATGCTCATGGAGCGGTTCAAGATCGACGCTGTGCAAGCATTCGACCTCCTGAAGCGGCTCTCCCAGAACTCGAACACGCCAGTGGCCGCGGTGGCCCGCCAGGTTGTCGAGTCGGAACATCCGGGCTGATGACCGCCGACGAGCGGAACGCGCCGCTTCGGGACCCCGCCGCCCGCGGTGAAGCCGCGCGGCTTCGGGCCGACGAACTGCAGTTGCGCAGAGCCGAACTGGGGTCCGGCGTGGCGACTAGCGCCGAGAGCGCGGAGCGCGCGCGGGTGCATGCCGACGAGTCACTGCAGCAGGCGATTCGCGCACACCGCTCCGCTGCCGAAGGGCATCTGCACGCCGGCGCGGCACATCTGCGCGCCGCGGCCGCGCACGAGCAGGCTGCGATGCTGGCCGGCGACGGCAGCGACGAGGCACATCAAGATGCGGCGGAACTACACCGCGCCGCGGCGGGCGACCACAATGCCGCCGCCGTCGATCAGGAAGACAACGCGCGCTTCGCGGAGAACTGAACCGGACACGGTCAGGTCTGCGGATCCATCAACAGCACGGCGCCGGTCACGGCACCGTCGGACGATTGAAAACTGTTGCATATCACCCGCACTTGGGTGGCGCGACCGCGGCGGTTGACCGCATCGATGAAAATCTCACCCGGGTTCTCCGGATCCACGAAGGCGTTGCCGATCAGCGGCAGCACTTTTTCCATCGGCAGGCCGATGTCCAACGTCGTGAGAACTTCACCGGTGATCTCGTCGGCGCGCAGCCCCCACAACTCCTCGCAGCCGTGGTTCCACACCACTACCCGCATCTCGCGATCGACCACCGCCATCCCGAAGTGCACCGAGTTGACCAGCGAGTGCAAAAAGTTACGGGCATCGTCGAGTTCGCCGCTGCGCTCGCCCAGGGTCTCGTTAATGGTATGCAATTCATCGTTGGTGGACTGCAACTCCTGGTTGATCGTCTCGAGCTCTTCATTGGTGGATTGCAGTTCCTCGTTGGTGGTTTCGAGCTCCTCCACCGTCGACTGCAATTCCTCGTTGGTCGTCTCGAGTTCTTCGTTGGTGGACTGCAATTCCTCGTAAGCCGCCTCGAGTTGACGATTGGTGTCAACCACCTTGTCCAGCAGCGCTCGGGTCGCCGTGACGTCAAAGAACGCGATCGAGACACCCAACAGCCCGTTCTCCGTGTCGACCAGTGGGTTGATATGGATCTCGAACCAGGCGGCTTCTGTGCCTGCTCGCTGCCATTTGACGTCTGGGATGTGGGTGGAGCGGCGCTCCACTTTGGCCTGTTCCAGATAACTGCGCAATTCAACCGGCCGGTAGGAGACCTCCAGGTCGCGCAGCAAGCGCCCGATGTCGCGGGCCGACAGCCCGAACATGTTCTCAGCTTGCTGGTTGATCATCGCCACGGTGTCGTCCCCGGTGACCACGATCTGGGCGACCGGGTTGGTGCCGAAAGCCAAATCGCGCACGGTGTTCAGGCTGGGTAGATCACCATGCCGCTCATACATCGTCGCGCCAAGATCGTAGGATTCCATCCCGCCAAATGAGCCCGGAACTTTGCGGAAAATCCGGTGCTTGAGATTTAACGGCGTGAACCGATCGCCGTGGCTCAACAACATCTCAGCGTGGCCCAAGAACAGCGTGCCCTGGGCGCCCAACGCAAAATGCAAGCGTCCCAGAACGTTTCGTTGTGTCTCCGGGTTCATGTACATCAGAGTGTTCCGGCACACCAGCAGATCCACCCGCGAAATTGGCGCGTCCTTGACCAAGTCGTTGCGGCCGAAGATCACCGCACGACGTAGATCTTTATGAAAGACGTAATGGCCGTTGACTTGTTCGAAGTACTTGTCCAGCAGAACTGCCGGTACCGATTCGATGGCCTTTGCGTCGTAGCTAGCGGCACGTGCCTCGGTGAGTGCGTCCTCGTCGACGTCGGTCGCATAGATCTTGACCCGCCGCCGGAATGCATCCGCCCCGAGCGTCTCGGCCAGCAGCATGGCCAGCGTATAAGCCTCCTGACCGGCGGCGCAGCCGGCGCTCCAGACTCGAATCGGGTTGTCCGGACCACGTTCGGCCAGCAGTCGCGGAATGACGTCGCTGGCGATGTACTGCCATGCGTCGGGATCGCGGAAGAACGCGGTGACGTTGATCAGAATGGTATTGAACAGCGCCGAGAACTCCTCGGAGCTGGCCTCCAACAGATCGAGATACTCTTCAAACGTCTCGTAGTCGACGTGGGCCATCCGGTGGCGGACCCGCCGCATCAGCGTGGCGCGTTTGTAGCCAGTGAAATCGAATCCCCGGGAATCGCGCATAAACCGCAGCAGCGCCTCGAATGAATCGTCTGTCGTTGTAGCCATTTCGTCCCGTCCGGCGACCATGTGCCGCGAACTGAACCCTACTCGCGGTCAAAGCCGATTCTCGGGCCCGATGACCGCCCACACTGCTTTTCCCGAAGGCGCGGGCATGCTGCCCCAGGCGCGGCACACCGACGCCACGATCGCCAAACCCGACACGGGATCCCCGCCCCGGTAGGGATCTTCGCGCCGCATGGCCGGGGCCACGCTGTCGTCCCGTACCGAGATGCTCACCAGCGTGCCGTTGGATTCGATCACCACCACTGGCGCGCACGTGGTGTGCTGCAACACATTCTCGACGAACACGTTGACGATCACCGTTGCCACCGGGGTGAGTTCGCTTTGCGACCAGGCACTGAGGCAATCGGCGACCACCGCGCGGGCCGTGCGCAAGCTGGCAAGGGCGGCGGGAAGTTCCGCGCGAATCCGTCGCCGGGCGCATGGTCCTTTGTCGCTGAAAGTCGCCAGCGCCGCCGCGACGGACGTGTGCGCCGGTACATAGCGGGTCACTCCGGTGCGGGCGATCGTGCTCTGGTGTTCGGGCCGGCCGCTGATCAGGACGACCGGGACGTCCGGCCAGGTGCTGACGTGCCAGCGGGCGCTGGTGAACACTGACCACGCCGAGGATGACGGGACGTCGAGGGCATTGACGTCGACAAGCACTGCACGCGGTTCGTCCAACGCGGCCTTGATGATCGAGTCACGCAGCTTCAGGTAAGTAGTGGTGTCAAGGACACCTGCGACGGTGAGCAGGCAGTCAATGTCCGCGGTGCTCGGGGACAACGCCAGCTCGCTGACCGGCCTGGGCCTAGGCACTTGACTCCTCGTCTTGGGCATAGGCGTCCATCAGCCGGGTTCCCAGGACAGACATGGCACGCTCCGTTTCTTCGGCGATCGCCTGATAGCGATCCCGCAGCATCCCTGCACTGACCTGTTCGGCCATTCGGCGCGATAACTTGGCCTTCTCGGTCAGGCTACGCATGGCGACCCACAGCGCACCCTCGATCTCGCCGTCGCGGGCGCCCAGCAAAGCGTCGGCCGTCCAGGCATGACCCACGTGACAGCGATAGTTGCCCTGGCTGACACTGGTCAGCGACCCATGACAGTCCGGGCAGGTATATCCGGAGGGCGAACCGAGATCTTCTGTGTTGAAGTCCGTCGAGAACCGCCGTGACATGGCGATTCGGTTCTCCAACTCCAAGTTCGCATCGCGCTTCATTTCCGGCTCCTCAAAAGTTCGTTTCGCCAGCCGCATCAGCAACGGGCCCACTTCGCCGGCCTCGACCTGGTGGTCGATCACGCCGGCTTCAATGGCGGCGAGCGGCATTGCGGGGAACAGCGCGTCGCTGGGCGACTGTGCGATCGTGGTGCCTCCCCGGGACCGGATGGCAGCGCTTCCCAGCGCGCCGTCGTCGAGTACGCCGGACAGCACCACCGACACCGCGCGACAGCTGAACGCCACCGCCACCGATCGGAACAAGGCGTTGATCGCCGGGCGGTGGCTGTTTTCGGTCGGACCCTGCGACAGCGCTATTCGGTGGTCGTGGACCAGCAAGTGCCGATCCGGCACCGCGACACTAATGGTGCCGGGTTCCAGCGGCGCTCCGTCGGCAGCCGACTCCACCGGCAATGGCCCGCTGCGGTCGAGAATGCGGGCCAGCACGCTGGGCGAACCGGACGGCAGGTGCAGCGTCACGAGGACGGCGTACGGCAGGTCAGGCGGCAGCCCCGCGACAAATCGCGTCAGTGCCTCCACGCCGCCGGCCGAGGCGCCTACCGCGACCACGTTGAGCGTGTTGCTTAAGACTGGCATTGGTCCCGCCACCATTCGAGGTGTACCCACCGTCCCGCGTAGGCAACCGTGGCTGGCACGGTCGATCCAGAGTACGCGCGGACGAAGGCATCAGAAAGCGCTTGCCGGCGGACCGCATCGATTCACCGCTGCAGCGCGGTTAGTTCGGCCCCGGTCCGGGTGAAGGGCGGCGCACCCACACCGGCGATCGAGTGCGTGCCCTGCGGCGTCCTCTCGGTGATGCGCGCTGATGCGCTCAGCGAACCCACGGACAGGCCCACCGCGCGTGTGCTCGTCATGAAGTCGGCCGCCACCTCATCGAGGATCGTTCCCTGCCAATGGTATTGACCATCGATGGGGTTGAGGTGGCCGGCAAGCCGAACCCGTACCCGTTGCGAGCTGGCAGCCGAAGTCAGGGTGGCGGGACCGTCGTAGACGTCTTCGTGCGTGCCCGACGACGACACGTCGAACGCCGACGCCACCAGCGCCGGCGACGGGCCATGCAGGTGGACCCGCTCGTTGAACACTTGCTGGCTGCTACGCCGCACCTCGATACGCGTGTGCCGGCCCATGACCTGCAGGCATTCGACGATATAGCGCACCGCTGCCCCGAAGTCCGGCCCGTTACACGTGAAGTAGTTCGGAAAGCCGTGCAGTGCTGCGCCGAAGTAGGGTTCGGCGCCCTCGACCCAGGCCTGCTGGATAGTGATGCCGCGCGAGCCCACCAGCGTGTCCGCGGGAAGTCCGGCGCGCACCGCAAACCCGGTGCCGTAGACAAGCGCGTCGGCATCGTAGTGAGCCCCGTCGGTGGTGCGCACACCCACCGGAGTCACCTCTTCGATGGGCGAGGTGATGACCTCGACGCGGCGCCGGCGGGCGAAGCGAATACTGCGACGCAGCCGCGGAACGGCCCGGC
>JAVHWG010000664.1:0-9074 GCA_032159965.1 Mycobacterium sp. | reverse complement strand
AGGATCCCGGCGAGCAGCCCGATCAGGCGGATGTTGAGGCGCATGTCGCCGTTGAGGATGTGGCTGAACTCGTGCCCGATCACTCCCTGCAGCTCGTCCCGATTCAGCTGGGTAAGTGCACCGCCGGTGACCGTGATCGCCGCATCGGCCGGTGTGAAACCGGCCGCGAACGCGTTGATGCCGGGCTCCTGTGGCATGACGAACAGGCGCGGCGCCGGGACGCCCGAGGCGATCGACATCTCCTCGACGATGTTGACCAGGCGCCGCAGCTGCGGGTCGGAGGACGTCGGGTCGACCGGGACTGCCCCAACCGACGCCGCGACCGCCGCTCCGCCCTGCCGCAGCCGCAGCGTCTTGCTGATCATGCCGCCGGCGATCAGCAACAGCGTGAACGCCGTGAGGGCGATGACCGCTGCGAGGATCGACGAGGCGCCGAAGTGCTTGTACGTCATTGCGGCCGCGGCAACAGCGTCGATGACGACGACGATGGAGATCACGGCGATGACGAACAGGAGCACCAGCTTGAGCGTGGAGCTCTTGGCGGCCCGCTGGCTCTCGAAGAAGTTCACGCCGGCCGCAGGTTCAGAACTGAACCCTCGGTGCGTCGCGCATCTCGGGGCGCTCCGGCGGGATTTCCAGCAGGGCGGCCTGGGTGAAGTGGAACATGCCCGCGTAGAGGGTGCCCGGGAACGTCTCGCGGCGGTTGTTGTAGTTCATCACCGAATCGTTGTAGGCCTGCCGGGCGAACGCGACCTTGTTCTCTGTCGAGGTCAGCTCTTCCGACAGCTGCATCATGTTCTGGTTGGCCTTCAGGTCTGGGTAATTTTCGGCCACGGCGATGAGCCTGCTCAGCGCGCCGTTGAGCGCGCCCTGACCGGCCGACAGCTGCTGCATCGCCGCCGGATCGCCCGGGTTGGCCTGGGCGGCCGACAGGCCTGCCATCGCGGCACCACGCGCGGCCACCACGGCCTCGAGGGTCTGCCGCTCGTGCGCCATGTACGCCTTGGCCGTCTCGATCAGGTTGGGGATGAGGTCGAAGCGGCGCCGCAACTGAACGTCGATTTGCGCGAACGCGTTCTTGTAGGCGTTGCGAGCGCGGACCAGACCGTTGTAGCCGACGATCACGAAGATGATTAGCAGCACAACGATGACGGCGATGATGATGCCGATCACGAGCCCCATGAGGTTTCCTTCCTGGTTGGGCCGCCGCCGAGTGCGGTCAGGAGGAGCCTAGAGGGCCACTTCTAGCTTCGTCGCGCTTTGTGACTACCGCTATCGGGCGTTCACTCAGCGCCGGCGGGCGTTACGAAATGATGAACCAGACCGCGACGTAGTGGCAGATCGCCGCCGCCGCGGTGAACGCATGAAAGAACTCGTGGTAGCCGAAGGTGTGAGGCCAGGGGTTCGGCCAGCGGACGCCATAAAAGATGGCACCGACGTTGTAGAGCACACCTTCGGTCAACAGCAGCGCGACGACGACGACGCCGGCGCTTTGCAACAACGTTCCGGTGAACCAGATCGCCGCCCAGCCGAGCAGCAGATACAGCGGTACGCCAAGCCACCGTGGCGCGGCCGGCCACAGCATCTTGAGAGCAACACCCGCGGCCGCACCGATGTAGACCACGGTCAGAATCTGTGTGCCCGTTCGCGGTGGCATCGCCAGCAGCGCGACGGGGGTGTAGCTCGCCGCGATCAGTACGAAGATCAGCGAGTGGTCCAGGCGCATCATCCACGTTTCCACGCTGCGGGAGTGCCAGGTCACTCGGTGGTAGACAGCGCTGACTCCGAACATGGCGACGATGGCGGCGGTGTAGATCAGAGTTGCCCACCCCGCTTTGGCCGAACCCTCGATCCAGGCCACTGACACCAGCGCGGCCCCGCCCCCGATGGCGCCAGCCGTCATGCCGAGGTGAATCCAACCCCGAGCGCGGGGTTTGCCGAGTAGGTCGGAGACCGTGTCGGCCAGGATTTGGGGCATGTCGTCGTCAGCGCTGCCCGGCGGGCCACCACTTACGAAGGCCGGTTCGAAGTCGTTCAGCAAGTCTCCTGCGTCGATGACGGGCGTGCCGGATAGGACCCGGATAGGGCAGGGTATCGCGGCACCCGTCGGTGACGAGGTTTGACCGTCGGCCCGGCGGCTATTGTCTCTGCCGGTGACGACTCACGACCAGGCGTTCTCGGTGCCGAGGTGACATGAGCCAGGTGCTTACCGAACTGTGTGGCCGCATCGACGCCCTGGTCGAACAACGGCAGGGCCGCCGGGTGATCGTCGGCATCGCTGGGCTCCCCGGCGCGGGCAAGACCAGCTTGGCCGAAGCGCTCGTCTCGGCGCTGTTGCAGTGGTCGGCCGATTGGACGGTTCATCGCACCGACCGCGTCGCGGACCCGGACCGGCCGTGGATCGGATCCCATGTCGCGCACGTGCCGATGGACGGTTTCCACCTGGCCGACGTCGAACTGGATCGGCTCGGGCGCCGCGCCCGCAAGGGTGCGCCGGACACGTTCGACGCCGCCGGATACGGATCGCTGCTGGAACGACTGCGGAAATCGGACGACGACGTCTGGGCCCCGGCGTTCGACCGCGCGATCGAACAACCCATCGCCGGCAGCATCCCCGTCCTGAAACACACCAGGGTCGTGATCACCGAGGGCAATTACCTGCTACTGGACGACCCTGTCTGGGCACGGGTGCGAGCCAACATCGACACCGTCTGGTTCTACGACCTCGACGAGAACGTGCGACGTGAGCGACTCATCAACCGGCACATACAGTTCGGTAAATCTCCCGCCGACGCTGTGGCCTGGGTGGACGACGTCGACGAGAGGAACGCGGAGCTGATCAGGGCAACTCGCCAGTTGGCCGCTCTGGTGGTGCGCGACACTGGACTCGGCCCTACCTAGACGCTGACATCCAGCAAAAAAGGAAAGTACGAACTCCTTTCCCTTCTCAGGATATAGCGCACCCGGGGGCTTGCGGCAAGACCGGGGTGATGCCGCAGAATCGCCTAGCCAAGGCCAGAGCCTGCGGAAATGGGGGATGGATTGCGGTTTTGGTTCGCCGCGTGGCGCATGATGGTTTTACTGCCGCCGCCACTGTTTGACGGCCGCACACAGGGCGAACCTGACCGCCAAGACTCGTCGTGTCAGGAAAACGAAGGGGCACATGTCAACTCAGGAATATGACGAAGAATTGCAGTCTGAGCGTCACTATGTCGCGCAGCTCTACACGCGGCTCGACGCCGAGCGTGCGCGGGTTAAGGGCAGGTACAACGCAGCATTGCGGGCGCCCGTGGACCTCCAGAATGGCGGAACCTTGGTGGACCGGGATGCCGAGGTGCGTGCGTTGGCCAAGAGAATCGCGCGGTTGGACGTGTCAGACAGCGGTTTGTGTTTCGGCCGGATGGACGCTTTGTCGGGGGAACGTCTCTACATCGGTCGGCTCGGTCTGCTCGACCAGGAGAACGATCACGAACCCCTGCTGATTGATTGGCGTGCACCGGCGGCGCGCCCGTTCTACGTCGCCACCGCCGCCAGTCCGGAGGGTATGCGAAGGCGACGCCAGTTCCACACGCTCGGGCGCCACGTGGTCGACTTCACCGACGAGACCCTCGGCCGCCCCGGTGCTGACGAGCGCGGAGATGCGGCACTACTCGCGGCGGTCAACGCGCCGCGCAGCGAGGGCATGCGCGACATCGTGGCGACGATTCAAGCCGAACAGGACGAGATCATCCGCCTCGATCACGCCGGGGTGCTGGTGATCGAAGGTGGACCGGGTACCGGCAAGACGGTGGTCGCGCTGCACCGCGTGGCGTACTTGCTCTACACCCAACGTGAGCGGATCGAACGCCATGGTGTGCTTGTGATAGGGCCCAACGCAGCGTTTTTGAATCACATTGGCCGCGTCCTGCCGTCGCTGGGCGAGTCCAGCGTCGTGTTCATGACCACCGGCGACCTTGTGCCCGGATTGCACGTCACTGCCGAGGACACGCCGGAGGCCGCGCGAATCAAGGGCTCGCTGAAGATGCTGGACGTCCTCGCGGCGGCGGTGGCCGATCGACAGCGACTGCCTGAGGAGTCATTGCCGATCAAATTGGCGGACCTCACGACGCAAATCGATGTGGAGACTGCGGAATGGGCCATCCAGGAGGCGCGGGGGAGCGGGCTGCCGCACAACGAGGCACGTGCCGTGTTCAGCGAGATCGTGACATACGTGCTCACCGAGCGCGCGATAGCCCGGATCGGCCGGGGCTGGCTCACGCGGGCGGACAAGGATGCGTGGGAGCAGATGCGCAAGAATCTGCTCAAGGACCTCGCGGACAACGAGACGTACATCGCCGCGCTCGACGCACTCTGGCCGCTTCTGACGCCGGAAAAGCTTCTGGCACAGCTATTTAACTCCACCGAACGGCTGCAGGCGGCGGGCGCCGATTCGGTCTTGTGGCGCGCTGACGGCGAGGCATGGACCGTTTCGGACGTGCCGCTGCTCGACGAGCTGGTCGAGCTGCTTGGCCGTGACAAGTCGGCGGACCAGGCAGCCGAACGGGAGCGCAAGGCCGAAGCCGAGTATGCCGCCGGGGTGCTGGACAGCCTCATCAGCCGCGAGGATCTGATGGACGACGAGGACCACTTGCTTGCTCAGGACATGCTCTACGCCGAGGATCTTGCGGACCGCTTCCTCGAACGCGACACCCGCGACCTCGCCGAACGCGCTGCGGCGGACCGGGATTGGACCTATAGGCACGTCGTGGTCGATGAGGCCCAGGAGCTCTCCGAAATGGACTGGCGGCTACTGATGCGGCGCTGCCCAGGCCGGTCTTTCACAGTGGTCGGCGATCTCGCGCAGCGCCGGTCAGAGGCCGGCGCGACCTCGTGGGACACGATGCTCGAGCCATACGTGCCGGGTCGCTGGGTGTACCGGTCTCTGACCGTGAACTATCGGACCCCGGCGGAGATCATGGCTGTCGCCGCGGCGTTGCTCGCGGAGTTCGCCCCTGCAGTGCAGCCGCCCGAGTCGGTCCGTGCGTGCGGCGTGCCGCCGTGGTCGCGGCGGGTCACTGAGGACGAGATCGCCTCTGCCATTGAGGAATTCAACCGCGATGAGGCCGGCCGCGAGGGCACCAGCGTGGTGATCGGACCGCCGGGTGTACCGGGTGCGGTCCCCGCGTCGGAGACCAAGGGCCTGGAGTTCGACGCCGTCCTGGTGGTGGAACCGGAACGGATCATTGCCGAGGGCCCGCGTGGCGCGGCGGAGCTGTACGTCGCCCTGACCCGTGCAACTCAGCGCCTCGGCGTCATACACGTCGGCCCCCTGCCGCAGACCCTGAGCGGTCTCGCCGAAAAGGTCTAGATCACCCGCGCGACCATATTCCAGCGTCGAACATCAACGGGGAGTGTGGCCTCTGTGTTCGAATGGGACCGACTGCGGCGAGAGGGGACGGCATGACTGAAGGCGAGAAGTTCGTAGTAGATCCGTCGGAGGACCCCACACCTGGTGTGCCGGGCCACGCGTTGCCGGACGATGCAGACGGGCCACACCCGCTTGCCGATCCTGCGAACGATCCGACTCCCGGCGTGCCCGGGCACGCAAAGGACGACTGACGGCCGAGAGCGGTCGTGCACGGGGGCTTTCCGCCCTGCATTCAATACAGCGCAGCCTTATCGCAGGGGCTGTCGTAGTCGTTGCTGCTGTCGGTGCTTGTTTTGGTTTGGGTGGACTTTGATTCTCGTGATCAGCGTTTGTTGATAGCCCAGGCCGACTTCAGCGTCTTCGTCCCGTCCACACCCATCGCTGGAAGCCAATTCGCCGACTAACTCTCAGCAACCTCCGTCCCAAACAATTGAATGGCTATCCACGCGGGTCCCGCGTCGGGGGACACGGGAAGCGAGCGGCCTGCGCGTCAGTCGGCTAAACGTTTCGGTTGGTCGCTCCTCGGCACGCGCTGGTCGGCGCTGCTTGAGATTGTGCTTGCGGCAGTGGCGCCAGCAAACTGCGAATAGCCATGCAGAAAGTTGCTGGAACTGTCGCTTTCTTTGCTGCGGTGGGTTACGATTTCTCCACACGAGATTGGTGTCACGAGACTTCTTCCAGGAGAACTGATGATGAGGGTCCGGTATTTATCCGTTCGCATTGGTGTTGCGTCCGTTGGCGCCGCGGCGTTGCTCTTTGCTACTCCCGGGTCATTCACCGCTAAGGCCCCCTCACGCACAATTCCGGAGATACGGTCTGCCGCCTCGGTTGGTACTCCGCTGGTCACACTCGAGGCGGGCAACATCCCGTACGTGGTCGGGCTGGCTGGTCTGGGCGGAAGCATCGGTGGTCTCGGCTGGACAGTCGACCCTGATCTTGGACCCGGCGGGAACACCATCAACACTGCAAGTGTCGTGCAAACTGCGAATCAGCTCGGCCCTGCCACGCTGAATTTCAGCGACGTCAAGAACATCAATTTCAGCCTGACACCGAGTGCCACCAACCCCACCGGGAGCCAGCCGGTGTTCCATGCCGGCGACACGGCGCCGTGGGTGGTGGGGATGGCCGGACTCGGGGAAAGCACCGGAACTCTCGAGGGAGCGGTGAACAACACGTTCGGCGGGGGGAACGGTGGCATCGCCGACGCTGCCGGAAGTTTGCAAACCGCGAACCGACTAGGTCCGGCCTTCTTCGACCTGAACGTCCTCAAGGCCATCACCTTCACTCAACCCGTCAACGGCGCAGTGCTCCCCAACGGACAGACCGACGACATCCGCGCGGTTGACATCGGTCGCTGGCAAGCCGGCATACCGGGGGTCATCACCAACACCGGCACAACAGGTTTCGTCATCGATCGCGGATACGGCGTTAACTTTGGGACTCTCGACGCGTCAGGCGGCTTGCATACCACCACGCAAATCGGTTCTCAGACCTTCGACTTCGACTTACTCCCAGCGATCAGTTTCCCGTCGTTCGCCTTCTCTCCGTCCGGCAACACACTCGTCAGCGATCCGCCGCCGAACTCGGTCAGTCCCCTTCCCGGGATCAGCCCCGACCCAGGCGCGAGAACGGCTGAGGCGGCCCCTAGCGCCGGCAGCACCGAGATCAGTCCCAGCAGCCTCAGCCCGGGTTCGGTCGGCTCCAACCCGCGCACCATAGGGCCCGGTCCGAATGCGCCGATCCCCGCCAGTAACGGTTTCGCTCCTCGCACCGTTGGCACGGGTGCCCCAAGCCCTGGCACCCTCACCGGGCTGCCTTCGCTTCCCGGCCTGCCCGGCGTTCCCGACCTACCCAAGATGGTCACGGGCGCCCTGTCTGGCACCGGCTCAGGAAGCAATAGCAGCACCGGCACCGGCACCAACTCCGGTTTCCAGATCCCGGGCTTTGGTGGGCCGGCACCGCAAGCCGCTACCGGCAGTGACCCCGGCGCGGGCACCAGCGGTTCCGGCTAGTTCACTTGCAAAGCTCGACGATCTTCGCGCTCTTTGCCTCAACGTCATGAAGCCGGGAGACCTGGCCGGGGTCATTGTCGGGCGCCCCGGCCAAGGCGGTGACGGTGAGGTCCCGCAGATCTGCGGCGAACGACCGCATCAGTTCGGCGAGCTGCGGCGGCGTTGCAGAGTCCAAGTGACTCAATAGCTGATCGCTGCCGACCACCATCGCCAAGCGGGCGTTGGCCGCCACCGCCTGCGCCTCGACCCGATCGATACCCGGCTCGACGTGGGTTTGCAATGACACCGCGTTGCGTACGGTCGCGTAACTCGCGCACGCCCGCCCTTTCGCATCAGCGATTTGTTTGTCCGTCGGTGGCGCGGGGTTCTTGACCAGCGGATCCATCAGTGCCCACACCGCCACCGCCAACGCGACCATGGCGATCAGCAGGGCCGCGGCAGTCGTCCACAGCGACGGCCCACGTTGCCAGTGGCTGTCCGAGGCGGCACCTGAATGGGCAGGCCGCCGCTTTGCTGCGGATCGAGTCGGTTGCTCTGCCTCGAGCTCGATATTGTCCCCCATGATCGTGAGATGGTACCGCCGAGCCTCGCTCGAATGGCCAGATTGTCGCTGCGTCGAAGGTGTGTTTCGCTGCGCGCCCGGATTGCACTGCCGGTAGCGGCCGCATTAGCCGGATTGCAGGTGCATGACCCCTCCGGCTAAATCAAAGCTTTGTCGGGCACATGCCTACGACACGGGAAAACAAATACCGACGAACGGAATTGGCGGGCACACCGTGACTCCCGGCGGGATGGCTGGTGGGGGTGGTGGCGGCGGCTGGGCGGCCACACATGAGTCCGATCCCGCGTCGTAGACCGTCCCGGTTCCACAACGCTGCGCGGAGCTGACGGCTGGTGCGACCAACGACGTGGCGACCATCGGCGCGATCGCGCCGATAAGGACAATGGCAATACGGCTCAACATCTCGACATCACCTCGATGAACGATTCCCCGCGACCGCAATTCCAAAACAGACACCGTGTCGCGCACCCGAAGAGGGACGATCTACTTCAATTTCGATTGTTGGCGGCCCCCGAGTCTGGCGTCGGGCACAGGGGGGACGTCGGCGAGCGAAAAGTTCGCGGTGCCCAGGTTGCGGTCGACGATCAGAAAGCGGATGAAATCTCCTGCGCCTTCCAGCAGTCGGGCGTGGATCAGGGGGCCGCAATCAACCGGCACGAACCCGATTTCGTCGGCCAGCCCGAGCACCGTCTCGCGGGCGCACTCGTCGTCACCGGCCACAAACACCGACACCTGGTAGGGCCGGATGACGTCCGGACACGACTCGAATACCTCTTGGCTCATCGTGTTGAACGCTTTGACCACGCGTGCATTAGGCACCTGTTCGGCGAGGATCTCGGCGAGAGACGTGGCGACCGGCGGGAACACGAAGTCATCGGGAATGTCCTGGTTGTTGATGTCGACCACGATTTTGCCGTCGAGTAGCGACGCCGAGCTGAGCACCTGGGCGGGATCTACCCCGCGCGCGGTGTAGACGACAATCTCGCCGAACTCGGCCGCGGCATCGTTGTCGCCGGCCCGCACGCGGCCGGTCGCACCTACTCCGGGCGCCAGTGCCACGGCCGCCTCTGACTGTGATGGTGTTCTCGAACCG
>JAVHWG010000661.1:0-7179 GCA_032159965.1 Mycobacterium sp. | reverse complement strand
TTGCGATACTCTTGCGTGGCTTCAACGGGGTGTGGCGCAGCTTGGTAGCGCGCTTCGTTCGGGACGAAGAGGCCGTGGGTTCGAATCCCGCCACCCCGACTCGACAAATCGCTGGCAGACGGCGTTTTCTGTTGGCGTCTCGGCCGACGGGCGCTCGTAATCGTGTCCGTTCCTCTGCGGAATCGCTGCTCACGAATGCCGTAGTGACGTGTTCAGCGCCTACGCCGGTGGCTTGAAGGGGTTACGCATCCGGTGAGGCCCGAGCTGACCCGGCTTCCCCAAGCAACATTCTGTAATTAGCCGAGTTGGTAGGAGTCGCGCGATACGCGAAAGAAGTGCCCGCTGCCGGTGTCGGTGCACGTTATGCCCGAGGTCTCGCTGTTGCATGTGAATGCGCCGAGCGATCTCGTCTGGCCGTAGCCGAGCGGTGGCCACGGTCCAACACCTGAACCGAGGGCCGAGTAGCTGCAGCGGAGGAACCCCGGCGTACCTGGGTCGAGCCGAAAATCGCGACCCGAATCGGCGCAGGGCGCGCCGCTTATCTCGTCTCGCGTTGATCCCGGTGGCACCACGTACGTGTGGTCCCCAATCTGGCACATAGCTATCGGGGCTGGTCCGTCGTGTTGGTTGAGGATGCAGTGGATGTTCCCCGACGGGGACGCAAATTGCTGGTAGTCGTTGTCGGCGTGCGCGGTGGCCGCCAGGGGCAGCGCCGTCGCGGCAGCGATCGCGACCGCGGCGATCGTGGTGATCTTCATGGCTATTCCTTTTTCATGATGTCCGGGTGTGGGCGGGTCGATGGCCAGGCTCGTTATGGTGTCGCGGTCAAGTAAAGGTTGCGGCGGACGCCTTGGAGAATTCTTGGGCTGGGGCCTTGCTGGACATCAACGGCTGTGGCGCAAACAATCCGCGCCGAACTCGCACTAGTCGTAGGACGAGTGGGTGTCCTACTTCGTGGCCCGCGCGACGTGTTCGGCGATGCGGGCATAGCTTCGCCGCGTGACATCGGTGGCCTCGCTCATGATGTTGTAGCCGTGGTCGACGCCGGTCACCTCGTAGTATTCGGCCAGCGCTCCGACGGCGTCGAGCTTTTCCGCGTAGGCGCGGGCTTCGTCGCGGAGTCGATCATGCTCGGCCGTCACGACCAGGGCGGGCGCTATGCCGGCAATCCCGTTCGCGTTGTCCCCCCAAGCGGGCGACGCCAGGCGGTGGCTTCGCTGCTCCCGCTGGGGAATGTAGGCGGTGTCGAAGACTTCGCCCATCCACGGTTTCAGCACCGCTCGTCGGCCCGCCACGGATGGTTTGTCACGGGTGGGCGTCATCAAGTCGAGAGGCGGGTAATGCAGCACTTGCAACGCGATGTGCGGGCCGCCGTTCTCCTGGGCCAGGCGGGCTGCCGCGGCGCTGAGGTTGCCGCCTGCGCTCTGGCCGCCGACACAGAGTCGCGTTCCGTCCCAGTCGCGGTCGGGGCTGGCAGCCCAGCACACGACGTCATAGATCTGGTGTGCCGCAGCGGGAAAGCGGTGACGCGGCGCCAGAACATAACTGACGTTGACTACGACCGCACCCGCGTTGGCGGCCAGATATCGGCACCACGGATCGTCCTGTTCGCGATGTCCCACCACGAACCCACCCCCGTGGACATTGACGTACACGGGCGGCCGCGCGATACCGGCCGATGGGTAGTAGACGGTCGCGGGGGCGCAACCGTGCCGAGTGGGAATCGTTATGTCCGAAGTGTGGCCCTCGATTTCTGGAAAGCGCACGGCAGCCTTGGGAGCCGGATTGACCGCGGCCGCGAACACCCTCGCCAGCGCGTCGGCCAGCGCTGGGCTGGACAGAATCGACATCGCAGAATCCCTCTCGCGTAGCTCGTCACGTGCAATTCCCATTCTCCCGATCGGCCTGGCGCCGGCGAACCTGAGGCGCTGATCACTGCTGTCGCGCCATCGGTTTGAGAGGGTCCGGTCTACGGGTAAATAGGCCATATGACCATGGCATTCACGTCGCTCGATCCTGCGCTGCCGGAGCCAGCCGGACCGGTGTCAGAGGCCGTGGTAGAGCTGCTCACCGGTACCCGGCGCGACGCTACCGGACTGGTCTCGGCGGATGCCGACCCCTGGGGCCTAGATCTGCAGCTGTCGTTGTACGCCTGCTACGAACTTCATTACCGCGGGTTCGCGGGCGTCGACCCAGCCCTTGAATGGGATCCCGAGCTGCTGCGGTTGCGTGCGGGACTTGAGCGCCAGTTCATGGCGGCCGTGCGCGACGCGGTCGGTGAGATCGGGCCCGACGACACCGCCGAAGCCGAAATGGATTCGCTGTCAATCGAACCCGTCGAGGGCGAGGGGCCGTCGTACTTCTTACGCGACGAAGGCAGCTGGGAGCAGATGCGCGAGTACTTCGTGCACCGGTCGCTGTATCACTTGAAGGAAGGCGACCCGCACGCGTGGGCTATCCCCCGCCTGGCTGGACAGGCGAAGGCCTCGTTCGTCGCAATCGAATTCGACGAGTACGGCGGAGGTCACGGCGAGCGGGTCCACCAGCAGATGTTCGCGGACTTGATGGCGGCGGCCGGGTTGGACCATAGCTACCTCGGATACCTCAACAACGTTCCCGGCGTCACATTGGCATCAGTGAACCTCATGTCGTATTTCGGACTTCACCGATCCATGCGCGGTGCCGCGGTGGGCCACTTCGCGTCCACCGAGATCACGTCTTCACCGGGGTCGCGCCGACTCGCCGAGGCCTTGGAGCGGATGGGGGCGGCGGACCCGTGCGTCGCGTTCTACCGTGAGCACGTCGTGGCCGACGCGGTGCACGAACAGGTGGTGCGCACTGACGTCGTCGGCGACTTGATCACGCGCGAGCCGCAACTGGAATCGAGCGTCGTTTTCGGCATTCGGGCGCGTGACGTCGTCGAGGACGCGCTCGCGGACCACGTGATGAAAAGCTGGGCGGCGCAGACTACGTCGTTACGCGTGCCGCTGGTCTGAGCCGGCGTCGGATTTCGCTGGGCGGCGACGCTCGCGGTGACTGGTGTCGCACAAGGGATATGTCTTGCTGCGTCGACACGTGCAGATCGCCACCATGAACCGATCCGAGTGCACCACACTGCCATCGGGCAACTCGATGTCGACCGGGCCTTCGACCATTGTCGGGCCGGTCGGCACAAGGCGGACTGCGCGTGACTGCCGAGACGTCATCGCTTGTCCGCACGAATAACGGCCAGACGCTCCGCCCGGCGCCCGGCCCGAAGCCGACCGGCATCCTCCAGCCAGCGCGCACGCGACGTCAGCACCGGCCCGAACGGAATGGATTGCCCGAGAACGACTTCGGCACACAATCCACCGGCGGCCAACGCAGCCACCGTTTGCTCGACGCCAGCGAACTCCGATTGCACAATCAAGATGGTGCCCTGATCTGCAAGCAGATCCGGCGCCGCAGCGCACAGCGGGTCGAGCACAAGCCGACCGTCGTCACCCGCGTCCCAGGCCTGTGTCGGCCCATGAGGTATCGGAACAGCCCCGTGGGCATCAGGATTCGCCGGAACATACGGCGGGTTGCAGACGACTACGTCGAAGGCGTCGCACTGTAACGCCTCTGATATGGACCCATGCCGAACATCGACCGTGACACCGGCCGCTGCTGCATTAGCGCGTGAGCACGCCACCGCACGGCCGCAGATGTCGAAGGCCGTCACGTCCGTCGCGCCCAGTTGAGCGGCCGCCACCGCAAGTACACCGCTTCCGGTGCACAAGTCCAGAACACGACGGCCCTCGACGGAGACCATGCGTTCCATCGCCTCGATCAGGAGCCACGAATCCTCTTGCGGCGCGTACACACCGACATCAGCGACGACCGAATCGCAGAGACCCCTGACAGCGGCGGTCAACGGACGCTCTCATTCGCGCGGGCAAGGTCCATCCTCAGACCCTTTCGAAAATCAGGAGTTAACAGCAACGTTCGCTGTTGGTAATGCCCCGAACTCGCAAAAACCAAACCGCCGTGCCATCTGGCCCGGTTTGCTGAGACCAGGCACAGGGCACCCCGCCCGGGTGAAAGCTTCAGACCTCGTCGCCGTGCCACTGCAACTCGGATCCGCCGTTCGTGGTCGGCGCGTGTTCCACCCGGTCGGGGTGATGGCCAGCGGTTCGCTCGAACGACTGGCGCCGCCGGGGAAAGGGCTGCCCGTCGAATCATCGGAAGTCGTCGCACGGGTGTCCAAGGCCCTCGGGCTTCCCGGCGGGATTCCCGACCTCATCGGCCTCGCCCTGCGCCTCCCGCCGCAGGCGTTCGCGCCGACGCCGTGGGACATCCTCATGGTCTCGGCCGGGTCCGGGCTGCTCACCCGATTCGCGTTACACCCCGTGACATCGTGGCGAACGACGATGACCACGCTGATGCCGGTCAAGTACGACGGGCAGTACTGGTGGGTGCGCGCGCAGTTGACCGCCGGCCTCGACGAAGGGGGGCTCTCCCTTGACCGGATCTCTGCGGCGGTTTCGCACGGCGGTCTCGCGTTTCAACTCGATCAGGCCCAGGGGACGGGCCAGTTCGAACCCTTGGCGCAGATGCGCCTCACGAAGGTCATCACCGGCGGGCCGTCCTCGGACGTGAACTTCGACCCCACAACCCACAGTGCCCCCGGAGTGAAGCTGGCGCCGGAGTGGCTGACTGATATCCGGCGGCGTGCATACGAGCGCAGCCGCCGCGGTCGTCCGTGATCGGCGTCAGCCTCCCGCGGCTTCGCGCAGTTTCACCAGCAGTGGCTCGGCGGCCTCGGCAAGGAACTGGTCCTGCGTCTCGTCGCCGATCTGAACCAGCGCGATGTCGGTGAACCCTGCCTCCCAGTACTCGCGCACGGCGTCGACGATCGCGTCGAGATCGGGTCCGCACGGGATGCTGTCGGCGACGTCCTCAGGCCGGACGAACTGCGTCGCTCCGGCGAAGCCGGCGGTGGTCGGCAGGTCAGCGTTCACATCCCACCCGCCGCCGAACCACCGGAACTGGTCGTGCGCGCGCTTTACCGCGACATCGCGGTCCGGGTCCCAGCACACCGGGATCTGGCCGATCACCCGGTAGTCGCCCGGCAATCCGGTCGCCTGCCGCGCGTCGCGCCAGGCGTCGACGAAATCCTTCTGCGGCTCGACCGCGATGAGGTGGTCGCCGAGCGGCGCAAACGTGCTCACCGACTTATCGCCCGAAACCGCCACCCCGATGGGCACCGGAACGTCGGGCAGATCCCACAGGCGGGCGGAGTCCACCTCGAAATACTCGCCTTTCCAGCTGACCAGTTCGCCGCCGAACAGTTCCCGGATGATTTGAATAGCCTCTTTGAGCATCTCTTGCCTGCGAGTAATAGCCGGCCAGCCGCGGCCCACCACATGCTCGTTGAGGTTCTCGCCGCTGCCGAGGCCCAGCGTGAACCTGCCGTCGGCCAGGATCTGCACGGTCGCGGCCTTCTGGGCGACGATCGCCGGGTGATACCGCATCGTCGGGCACGTCACGTATGTCATGAGGTCCACCCGTTCAGTGGCGTGCGCGACAGCACCGAGCACTGTCCACGCATACGACGCGTGGCCCTGTGAACTCAGCCACGGAAAGTAGTGGTCACTGGAAACCTCGAAGTCGAAGCCCGCATTTTCGGCCGAAACCGCGTAGCGGACAAGCTGTTTCGGACCGCTCTGCTCAGTCATCAGGGTGTAGCCAAACCGCGTCATAGCGGCTGGATACCCGCGCGCGGCAGTGAGAAAACGGCTAGAGCCGGTCCTTGACGGCCTGGGACAGGCGTGCCCCGTCGGCCTTTCCCGCCGCAATCGCGGTGGCCGCCTTCATCACCTGGCCCATCTGTTTCATCGAGGGCCGTTCGCCGATTTGTTCCGCGACCTGCGCGATAGCGGTGTCCGCGACATCAGCGACCTCGGCCTCCGTGAGCGGCGTCGGCAAATACTCGTCGATCACACGTGCCTCGGCGTGCTCATTGGCCGCGAGTTCGCCCCGGCCGTTCTGCGTGTAGATCTCGGCGGCCTCGGAACGCTTCTTCGCCTCTTTCGCCAGAACCTTCAGCACTTCGTCGTCGGTCAACTCGCGCGACTGCTTGCCGGACACCTCTTCGGTGCGGACCGCGGCGATCAGCAGCCGCAATGTCGAAGTGCGCAGCCGATCCTGTGCCTTCATCGCCGCGGTCAGATCAGCCTGCAGCCGGGATTTCAGTTCCGCCATAGGCGCAGACGCTACGCCACGGGGCATGGCGGCTTCGTTGCGTATTAGCAGGGCGGTGGTCAGGATGGTCGGCATGACGTACGACGACGGGGCCCAGACCGCGTTGCGGCCCCCGTCGCCGGCTGCTATCAAACCCGGCGTCATTCCATTGCGGCCACTGATCCTCACCGATGTGTTCAACGGCGCGCTCACATATGCCCGGCTCAACCCACGACCTGTCCTGGGCCTCACCGCGATCGCCGTGGTGATCGCCCAGATAATCATCCTGTTCATCAGGGAGTCCGCCCCGGTCATCGCTCGCCTCGACCATGCGTCGGCTGCCGAGGTCGCCTCGCTCTACCTGAGCGCTTTCGCCGTGTTCGCCGTATACGCGCTGGCGAATGTCATCCTCAGCGGCATGCTGGCCGTTGTCGTCGGTCGCGCCGTGTTCGGCGCGTCCATCGAGATGGGCGAGGCGTGGAAGATGGCGGGCCAACGGGTGCTGGCGCTGATCGGCCTCACCCTGCTGCAGGCAGCGACGGCCGTGATACTGATCGGGCTCCCGTTGCTGTTGATCGCCGCCACCGGTCAGACGATCCCGGTCCTGAGCGTTCTCGTCGGATTTCCATTGCTGTTCTGCACATTCGGGCTTCTCGTCTATCTCTGGACCATGGTGACATTCGCGCCTGCGGTCATCGTGTTGGAACAACGAGGAATCCTCCCGTCGATCAAACGCTCGTTCGCACTGGTGCGCCGGTCCTTCTGGCGCGTCCTCGGCGTCACCCTGCTCGCGTCGCTGGTTGCACAGATCCTCACGTTCGCACTGTCCTGGCCATTCCAGGTGGGCGGGACCATCATTCGATTCAACACTGATTCTGGCGCGGGCAAGCTCGCTGCCAATGCACTGTTGGCCGTTGGCCAATCGATCGGGGAGATCGTCATCTTGCCCTTCCTCGCGGGTGTCGTCGTGCTGCT
>JAVHWG010000660.1:0-9360 GCA_032159965.1 Mycobacterium sp. | reverse complement strand
GTGCTCAGCGGCGCATGTCCGGTGAAGTCGCCGTAGCTCATGAAGGGCGCCACTTGCCGAATCCGCCGGTCCGCGTCGACCGCAACAGCGCGATCCTTGACCGGCGGCCGGTCAACGCAGTTCACGGCCGCCCGCGCATCCGTTGCGTTCGAGTAGCTACCGTCCGCCTGCCGCTGCATGTACTGATCGGCCAACTCGAGAAGCTTGTCGCCGTGACCATCGCGGAGTCCACGCAGCGCGGCATTCAGACCCGGCCACAGCGACGGCGCATACATCGGCAGTATCGTCCCCACGATCGCGTCGGAGTATGAGAGCCCGCGGGGATCTTTGGTGGACGCGGGCTTGGTCACCAGCGGATCGATCAGGTCGTGGTACACCTCGACTGCCTTGGCCGGATCGCTGCCCAGCGCGCAGTCCGGCGACTTCGCGCATTCGGCGGCGTACTCGTTGAACGCCTCCTGAAAAGCCTTCGCCTGCCGCACGTCGGCTTCGGTGGGATCAGCGCTCGGGTCGATCGCGCCGTCCAGCACCATCGCCCGCACATTCTGCGGATACCGCTCGGCATACGAGGAGCCGATCCGGGTGCCGTAGGAGTATCCGAGGTAGGTCAGTTTGTTGTCACCAAGCGCTGCGCGTAGCGCGTCCAAATCCTTAACGATGCTTGCCGTGCCGATGTTCTCGAGGAAACCCGTCCCCATCCTGTCGACGCAACGCTGCACGAACTGCTTGGTCTCGTCCTCGATGTGGGTCACGCCGGCTGGGCTGTAGTCGACCATCGGATCGGCACGCAGCCGGTCGTTGTCGGCGTCGGAGTTGCACCACAGCGTCGGCTTGGACCGCCCGACGCCGCGCGGATCGAATCCGACGAGGTCGAAGCGCTCGCGGATCTCGGCGGGCAATCGCGAAACCAGGCTGAGCGCGGAGTTCGCACCGGATTCACCCGGTCCTCCGGGGTTGATGATCAGGGAACCGATCTTGTTGCCCTTGGCCGGGATCTTGACGATGAAGATCGACGCGGTAGCCCCGTCCGGCTTGTCGTAGTCGATTGGCACACCGAGCCTGCCACAACGGGTTCCGGCGTATTCCGGATCGGCGGCCGCCTTGGCGGAAAGACACTCCTCCCACACGATCGGCGCGCCGATCGCCGGCATCTCTCGGTGGGCGTAGCCGTCGGTCGTCCGGGTGCAGCCTGCGACGGCGACGGACGCAGCCAACGCCACCGCCACAAGGGGCCGAAGGTGACGCACGCCGCTCAGCACCGCGATTCTAGCGGCGGCATGTTCAGGTCGATCAGGTAGCGCGTGACGATGGCGTCGACGCACGAATTACCTTGCAGCGCAATGGTGTGCTGCGTGCCGTCGTACGTCAGCAGTGAGCCGCTGAGTTGGCGGGCGAGGTCCACTCCGGCCTGATACGGAGTCGCGGGGTCGCCGGTGGTCGATATCACCAGCACGGGAGGTATGTCGCGCACCGAGATGGAGTGGGGCTCGCCTGTGGGCGGCACCGGCCAGAACGCGCAAGTGTTCAGCGGCGCGTTTCCGGTGAATTGGCCATAGCTCATGAAGGGTGCGACCTCACGAAGGCGGCGGTCCTCCTCGACCGCTTTGGCGCGGTCCTTGACCGGCGGGCGGTCCACACAGCTCACTGCGGACCGCGCGTCTGTCGCGTTGGTGTACCGGCCGTTCTGGTCGCGATGCATGTACTGATCGGCAAGTTTGAGCATCTTGTCGCCGCGGCCGCCGGCGATTTCCTGCAGCGCTGTGGTCAAGCTGGGCCACAGTGTCTTCGAATACATGGGCAGGATGGTGCCCACGATGGCATCGGAGTAGGACAGTCCGCGAGGATCCGCGGTCCTCGCGGGACGGTTCACGAGCGGGTCGATCAGGCTGTGATACACGTCGACGGCCTTGGCGGGGTCGGAGCCCAGCGGGCAATCCGGCTCCGCAGCGCAGCCTGCGGCGTATTCGTTGAACGCCGACTGGAAAGCCGCAGCCTGGCGGATGTCTGCGTCCATGGGGTCCATGTTCGGGTCGATCGCGCCGTCGAGCACCATCGCGCGCACGTTCTCCGGGTAGGCCTCGGCGTAGCCCGCTCCGATACGTGTCCCATAGGAGTAGCCCAGATACGTCAGTTTGGAGTCGCCGAGCGCGGCACGCAGCCGGTCGAGATCCTTGACGACACTTGCGGTCCCGACATTGGCCAGGAACTCTTTGCCCATCTTGTCGACGCAGCGCTGTACGAACTCGTTGGTGACCTTTTCGATGTGAGCCACCCCTGCCGGGCTGTAGTCGACCATGGGGTCGGCACGCAGTGTGTCGTTTTCAGCGTCCGTGTTGCACCACAGGGCGGGCCTGGACCTGGCCACACCGCGGGGGTCGAAGCCCACGAGATCGAATCTTTCCCGGAGCGCATCCGGTAGCGACTGCGCGAGGGTGAGAGCGATATTGACCCCCGACTCGCCGGGACCGCCGGGGTTGACCACCAGTGAGCCGATCTTGGCGCCGGTAGCCGGGAACTTGATCAAGAAGAGCGACGCGCCGGCACTTTCGGGCTTGGAATAGTCGACGGGGACGCCGAGCCGCCCGCACCGGGCGGAGTCCAGCAGCGGACTCGTGGCGCCGCCCGATGCGTTCGCACACTTGTCCCAGACGATCGGCGCGCCCACTTCCGGCATTGCCAGGCTGGCATGGCCGTCGGTGAACCGCGTGCAGCCGGCGACCACGGTAAGGATCGCTACGACTGCTGTCCAGGTCATCGCCTTGCGGAGCACACGCACATGGTGCCATGACTGTGCGCGAATCCGCCGAATGCCAGCTCGTGCAAGTCCTGTGTGAGCAAGTCCACTTAACCGCGCGTTCACCTTCGTCGGCCCAGGTGGCAGACTGGATGGGTCAGACGAACCCGGGGACCCGGTTGTGGCCTCGAGGATCGACCCGACAACCTGAAGGACAATGATGTCTGAGCAGTCAATTTATGGGGCCGGCAACACCGGCGGGCCCCGCACCAAGATCCGCACCCATCACCTGCAGAGGATGAAGGCCGAAGGCCACAAGTGGGCAATGCTCACGGCCTACGACTACTCCACGGCACGAATCTTCGACGACGCCGGAATCCCGGTGTTGCTGGTGGGCGACTCCGCCGCGAACGTGGTCTACGGCTACGACACCACTGTGCCGATTTCCGTCGACGAGCTCGTTCCGCTGGTCCGCGGTGTGGTCCGCGGGGCGCCGCACGCGCTGGTGGTGGCCGACCTTCCGTTCGGCAGCTATGAGGCCGGTCCGCAACAGGCCCTGGCCAGTGCCACGCGGTTCATGAAGGAAGCGGGGGCGCACGCGGTCAAGCTCGAGGGCGGTGAGCGCGTCGTCGAGCAGATCGCCACGCTCTCGTCAGCAGGCATCCCGGTGATGGCGCATATCGGGTTCACCCCTCAGAGCGTCAACAGCCTGGGCGGGTTTCGCGTCCAGGGCCGTGGTGATGCCGCCGAGCACACCATTCACGACGCTATCGCGGTCGCCGAGGCCGGCGCGTTCTCGGTCGTGATGGAGATGGTGCCTGCCGAACTGGCGACCCAGATCACGGGCAAGCTGACCATCCCGACGATCGGAATCGGCGCGGGTCCGAACTGCGATGCGCAGGTGCTGGTCTGGCAGGACATGGCGGGCATGACGAGTGGCAAGACCGCCCGATTCGTGAAGCGCTTCGCTGATGTCGGATCTGAATTATCCCGGGCAGCAAAGCAATACGCAGACGAGGTCGCCAGCGGTACGTTCCCGGCCGAGGAACACTCCTTCTAGCGTTCACGTCCGTGTGGCACGCTATCCGGCGTGGCATCTGGGAAAGGCGCCTCAAGGCACCTTGAGGTTGAGCGCAAGTTCGACGTCGACGAGTCGACGGTGTCGCCCTCGTTCGACGGGCTCGCGCTGGTAGCACGGGTACAACGGGCGCCGTCCGAAATGCTCGACGCCGTCTATTTCGACACTCCGGGCCGCGATCTCGCCGCGCACCACATCACGCTTCGCCGACGCACAGGGGGCTCGGATGCCGGGTGGCACCTGAAGTTGCCTGCGGGTCCCGATGCGCGCACAGAGGTACGCGCACCGCTGTCTGACCACGATCACGTACCCGCCGAGCTCCACGACATGGTGCTGGCGATCGCGCGCGACCGCCCGCTAGCGCCGGTTGCGCGGATTACCACCACCCGCACGGTCCACCAGCTGTTCGGGATCGGTGGAACCGCGCTTGCGGAGTTCGCCGATGACCAGGTGACGGCGTGGGCCGACGGTGACGACGCCGAGCAGCAGTGGCGCGAGTGGGAACTCGAGCTGTCCGAGCAAGCCGCCGCGGACGGGCACGCGGGCGGTGAACTGCTGGACCGGCTGGCCAACCGGCTGCTCGACGCGGGTGCGCAACCCGCGGGCCACGGGTCGAAGCTGGCGAGGGTGCTGGACCAGTCCACACCGAAACGGGTGCTCGAACCCGCGACCGACGATCCGGTGCACCGCGCGGTCGCCGAGGAAGTTGAGAATCTACTGGCGTGGGATCGCGCCGTTCGCGCGGACGTCTACGACTCCGTCCACCAGATGCGGGTGACGACCCGGAAGATCCGCAGCCTGCTGCAGTCGTCGGAGTCGACGTTCGGGTTGTCCGACGACGCATGGATTCTCGACGAGCTAAGGCAGTTGGCGAGCGTGCTCGGTATCGCGCGCGATGCCGAAGTGCTGGCCGAACGCTACGAGAAGGCGCTGGACGAGCTGCCGGAGGAACTGGTCCGGGGACCGGTGCGGGAGCGGCTGGTGGACGGTGCAAACAGGCGTTACCGAGCGGGTTGCCGACGGTCGTTGGCAGGCATGCGTTCTCCGCGTTACTTCCGGCTGCTCGACGCACTGGAGGACCTGGTGGCGGCCGAGCCGCCGCCGCTCGAACCCGGCGAGGCGCCACCGTCCGACACGACGATCGAGTCAGGCTACAAGCGTGTGCGGAAACACGCCAAGCGCGCCGATACCGCAGAGACCGAACACCGCGACGAGGCATTGCATCGAATTCGCAAGGGCGCCAAAAGGTTACGATATACTGCAGCGGCGACGGGTGCGAAAAAGGTGTCGGACGCCGCCAAGAGTATTCAGTCCTTGCTCGGAGATCACCAGGACAGCGTGGTCAGCCGACTTCACTTGAGCCAACAGGCCGAGGCCGCTCATGCGGCAGGCGAGGACACCTTCACGTACGGGCTGCTATACGAGCGCGAAACGGAGCTCGCCCGCAGCTGCCGCGAGCAACTTGCGCCGGAGTTGAAGGCACTGCGCAACGCTGTCAGGAAAGAGCTGTAGGCGGACGAGCTGGCCTGTAAGCCGGATTCTGTTCCGCGTCGCAGCGGTTGACCGCAGCGACGCGGCGACGACCATCCATCTGGGCACACCGTCGCCGGGTACCTCGAGCGGCCTACCCGCGTGCTCGGGCGAGCAGCCCTCAAACGCACGCGCAGCCGCACCAGGTGCAGCCTTTTGGCCTTGCTTCAGGTGGGGTTTACCTAGCCATTCCGGTCACCCGGAATGCTGGTGCGCTCTTACCGCACCGTTTCACCCTTACCACCGCAAGCGGTGGCGGTCTGTTTTCTGTGGCACTTTCCCGCGAGTCACCCCGGATTGCCGTTAACAATCACCCTGCTCTGTGAAGTCCGGACTTTCCTCGAGTCGTATCGCTACCACCCGCGGCCGTCCGGCCAACTCGTCCGCGCGTACATAATATTCCGATGCCGCAGGTGCCCCCGGCCCGCTACCTCCTGCGGGCCAAGGATCTGGTCGACGCGCGGTACGCCGAGCCGATCACCGTGGACGACCTCGCCGCGGCAGCAGGGCTGTCCAGGGCTCATTTCAGCCGGATGTTCACCAGGACGTTCGGCGAATCCCCGCGGTCCTATCTTCAAACCCGCAGGCTCGAGCGAGCGGCGGCGCTGCTGCGGCACACCGACCGGTCAGTGGCCGACATCTGCACGATGGTCGGCCTGACCAGTCTCGGTTCGTTCACGACATCGTTTGCCAGGGTGTACGGTATGCCGCCGGCTGCCTACCGAGCGAGCTTGCCGCCCGCGGCAATCTACGCACGGGTGCCCAGTTGCATCCTGCAGCGCGACACCAGGCCCCCGGCGGACAGCCGGGTCAAGACAGCACGCGGGGAGAAGACGGGCGGCGACGGCCGACCGTAACGTCATGTGCATGATCACAGTCTCCGGCGCTCAGCTTTGGGTGCACGACCAAGAAATCGCTCTCAAGTACTGGACCGAGAAGGTCGGCATGGAAGTCCGCGAGGACGTTTCGCTGCCCGAGCTCGGCGATTTTCGCTGGCTCACCGTCGGGCCGCCGGGACAGGACGACGTGTCCATCGTCCTGATGGCGGTGCCCGGTGCACCGGTGATGGACGAGACCACCAGAGCCGAGGTGCTGAACGTCACGGCAAAAGGCTTCGCCGGCACCGTTTTTCTGACCACCGACGACTGCCAGGCGGCCTACGACGCGATGAAGGCACGTGGGGTCGAGTTCACCGAAGAGCCGCACCAGATGCCCTACGGGATCGACTGTGGCTTCCGTGACCCGTCCGGCAACAGCGTGCGCCTGACCCAGCGCGAGCCTTAAAAAGGCGGTGGGTCGTTCGCGGTGATGCGCGCGTCACGCTCTTGCGCGCGGGAGCGTCGCCGCCGCGGCATCATCACCCCGCGCCGCTCACTCGGCTCCCCGAACTCTCCCGGTTCGGTGCCTGGCCGGTCCGGGCGGACAGCGCTGGAAAAATTCGGCGCCCCGGGCTTGGTCGTATAAGTCCGGCCCGAGGGTGACCTCCACACCACCGTGCCGTCGGTCTGCTGTCGTCGACCCGGCCGCGCCTGCCGGTCCAGAAAGTCTTCAGGAGGTGGTCGCAGCGATTGCGAGAAGAACACTTCAAACGGTGTCCTACAGTCACACTGGGTCAGTGAGCCCGGGCGGACGAGAAGCTAGGACGTCGGCGGTCCGGTGGGTAAACGGGACGGGCAAGTGACCGATCAGAACGTGACGGTGTCGTCGAAAAGACCGGGCTTCGCGAACTGATTCGGCGGATCGTAGGTACAGCCGATGTGGACCCGCCAAAGAGTGCCGGTGGCGATGCCGGGGATTTGCCAGGACGTCGTGCCGTTCAACCCCAGGACGAAGTCCTTGTGAAACGGAAACCCTAACCCGCTTTCTGGCTTGGAATCGTATGAGCAGTTCTGCTTGCCCGCGCCCACTGTGTCCTGCACCTGGACGCCTATTCCGCCGAGAACCGGGTCGAAGTTGACGTTCAGACCCCGGACCGTGGCGTGTGCAGTGCCGGCAGATGCCAGGATGACGGCGGGCACTGCTACGGCCGCCGCTGCGGTTGATAGGCCGGTGCGAAGTTTTCGAGCGGGTACATCCATGAGATCGTTCCTTCCCTTAAGGGTTAGCGCGAGGCCGAACGAAAAATCGTCGCAGGGCCTTGACGCCTACCCAAACCATCGCAGCGTTTAATCAGATCACAGTCACCATTCAGCCGCCGAGTTTTGAATGGCCGATTCGGAACGCGTGACGGCGAGGCCGAATCGCAACGATCCTGGTGTGTTTGTAGCTACGCCCTGGCGGCCTCGACGAAACTCATCGCCTGTCGTAAGCGCTTGTGCACCCGGTGTTTACGTATTGCCAAACCACACTTATGGCCGCGCCGAGGGTCGCTATGGCATCGGCCTGCTCCGGCCGTCAGCGTTTGCCATCGGCGACCTCAGCGCCTGATGTACTACGAGGACCTGGTCGAAGACTGGCTAACGCCCGACGAGTGCGCGCAGCGCATGGGTATCACCCGCCAGCGCGTCATGGAGCTGGTCTCTTCGCGCGTGCTCAAGGCGCAGTACGACGGCGGCTGGATTCACGTGCCACCCGCGATCCTCAGCGGGTGTACACCATGACGCTGGTGACCGCGGCTGAGGCCGCTCAGCAGCTCAACTTGACAGTGGCCCAGCTCGACGTGGCCCTGGCTACCGGGAGCCTGGACGCCCAGCGTCAGGGTTGGCAGGTGCTGGTTGACCTACCCGAGCTTGAGCCCGCACGGACGAAGGCAACGAGGCCGAAGGCCCGCACGAAGTGAGCTTCGCCGGGGGCCGTGCCGCTCCCGGCTGAAGGCCGTCGCCGGCCCGGTGCATCCATTGAGCCGTGTCGGCGCACCTGGCCAAGACAGTGATCACGCGCGCCCAGAAGGCGAATCCGCTCGGAGCGGACTTGATTTGTGACGCCACCAGAGATTTCAGTCCGCACCAGACCGGGCGTTCACCGCGATCGTCCAACGAGTGTGGATTTACGCCGTTGTGATCGCTCGGCGCTCCCTAGGTCGTATGGTCCACAAATGCGGCACAGGTTTGCCAGGCACTACCGAGCGCCGCACGAATCCGCCAAGAATCCTCCAAGGCGTCCACCACAGAGTTTGCCATGACCGGCCACCACGTCCGGCACCAGAAAGAACCCACGCCATCACGGCCACCCCCAGACCCCGGACATGTTCGCCGAAGGGAACCGACCATGAAGATCACAATGATCGCGGCGCTCTCGATCGCGAGCGCCGCAACAACGCTGCACCTGGCGGCCATCGCGCACGCCGACACGGACTTCAATTTTCATTCACCGTCGGGAAACATCTTTTGCGACATGCACACGGGCGACGACGGCAATGCCCAGACGACCTGCATCGTCACTGATCAGACCTGGGTGTCGCCGCCGCGCTCGCCGGACTGCGCCGCAGATCAACGTTGGGGCGACGCGTTGAGCCTCTACCAGGGCAGCGCATCCTTTCAGTGCTACCGGCAGACTCCGAACTATCAAGGACAGATCCTGAACTACGGCCAAACCCTGGCCAACGGTCCCATCACCTGCGACAGCGAGCCCGCGGGCATGACGTGCACCGACAACAACACCGGCCACTTCTTCCGCATCGCGCGCGAGTCCTACCAGCTCGGCTGATAGCGCCGTGGGCCGCGCAGCAGGCGTAGTCGGGGTAGACGCGTGCGACGGTCCAGCCCTGCACCTGCCACCGACAGAACGACGACGCTAGGCGCGCACTCCTGCGTCGAGGCTGAGGCTGATCAGGCCGCTGTCGTCGACGTGCACCGGGTAAGACTGCACACCAACACCGCCGTTGGCGACCTCCTCGCCAGTAGCCAGGTCGTAGGTGTAGCTGTGCAGTGGGCACACCACCACCCTGCCGTCGGTAAGGCCGTCCGACAGAGGTCCACCGCGGTGCGGGCACACCGCGTCCAACGCCCGCAGCGAACCGTCCCGCAGCCGGAACACCGCAATCTGTCGCCCTTCGACGGCATACGCGCGTCCCTCACCC
>JAVHWG010000655.1:0-8697 GCA_032159965.1 Mycobacterium sp. | reverse complement strand
CGTCAGCCGGGCCGTCGCCGCCATCGAGAAGGGTGACGCCCGCCAGCTCGCCTTGATGCTCCCGCCCGACGAGGTGGCCGGGTTCGACGATCTGCAAAAGCAATTCGACCGTATCTCCTCCGCGCTCGGTGAAGGCGCCGACCTGACCGGGCTCAACGCCGGCGACACCGTTCACGTCAGCGTCGACAACCTGCGGCTCAGTACGCACACGGAGCAGCCCGGGCTGGCGAAGGTCGGCATCGAGAACGCCGATATCACTGCGTCATTCGACACGTCGAAGATGTCCGACTCCGTGAAGAAGGAATTCCGCAAAGATGGCCTGCCCGAAACCACGACCGTCACCGTCCGGGGGGCCACGGTCACGACGGACGGCGATGAGCAGACGGTCCGCGTCGGTGGACGCCCGCAGCCGCCGTTCGTCATGACCGTGGAACGGGACGGCAGCTGGTATGTGAGCCCCTTCTTCACCGCCTTTCAGTACAACTCGGAGAACGACGGCTTCCGCACTTCGCCGACCCGTTCGGCGCCGGGGTTCGGCTCCCCCGTCGCGGCCGCCGAGGGCTATCTCTTCGCCCTGGCGACCATGCTGCGCACCGGTGACGTCTCCGCCCTAGCCGAGGCGTCCGGCGGTTTCGAGGGTCGGCTGTTCCAGACCTACCGGGAGTACTTCAATTCCGGACTCACCGGATCGGGCGACTCCCCTTTCGACTCCGTCGAGGTCACCGAAAGCAGCTTCACCCTGCTGTCCGTCGACGGGAGCACCGCGCGGGTCCGACCCGACCGGGTTCTGGTGACCGCCACCGTCAAGGGCGAGACGGGCCGATTCGAGCTGTCTGACGGCTGTCTGACCGTCGACGCGCCCAGCGGAAACGACCGTTACTGCCTCAGCGACCCCGAAAATAGTCTCTTCAAGCCGCTGGTCGACCGCCTGAGCTATCTCGTCGCAGTCCGGGCAGACGGCGGCTGGAAGGTCAGCGCGACCCGCACGTTCGTCAGCTGGTTGACCGACGTGCTGAGCTGGGTCGGCGACGCGGAACTGCCCATCCTGAAAGCTCTGCTGCGCGGCGATCCGGCCGAGTTCGTCCAGAGCGCAAAGGTCGCCGCCAGCGTCGACGCCGACGGGACCGCGACGGTGTCGATTGCGCCGGTCGGGCCCTATCTCGACGGTGGCTATGCGGTGGTGGACATTGTCAATCCCGACGGCGACGACTTCGAGGTGTCCTGTCGCGCCAGGGGCAGGCACTGCGACGTCCTCACGATCATCAGCCCGTCCGGCGAGTCCCAGTCGTACATCGCCGGCGGCGAGCCGGGCACCTACAAAGCCGTGGTCTTCGCGCCGACCGGCGATGTGAACATCTCGGTCGAGTCCTACTGACCCGCGATTGTGATGTAGGTCACCGAGCCGCCATGGTGTTAGCTGGCACGGTCGGCGCGTGTCCGACTGGACTCTTAGCGTCTTCTTAAGCAACAATGCGCGTTGGCCCAAAGGAGTGTTTTACATGGAATCTGCCAGCCTGGCCAACGCGACCGGAGCTGAGTGGATCGGCCGCGCGCCTCACGAGTACGTCCAGCGCGGCCGTCCGGCACTTCCGGACGACGATCCCTTTTACGCCCCCCCGCCCGGCTACGAGCACGCCGAACCGGGCACAGTGCTGCGCTCGCGCGACGTCGAGCTCGCCTTCCTGGGGTTGATCCGGCAGAAGTTCACCGCGATCCAACTGCTCTACCGGAGCACGGACCGCAACGGCATGCCGGAGGCAACGGCCACGACCGTGCTGATGCCCGCCGAGCGCGCGTCGGACCGTGCCTGCCCCGTGATCTCGTACCAGTGCGCGATCGATGCCGTGGCATCCCGATGTTTTCCGTCCTACGCGCTGCGGCGGGGTGCGTTTGCGCTGGGCGCGTTGGCACAGCTGGAGCTGCTGCTCATTGCCGCAGCCGTGGCCGAAGGTTGGGCGGTATCGGTGCCGGATCACGAAGGCACGCAAGGCATTTGGGGTGCTCCGTACGAGCCCGGCTACCGGGTGCTCGATGGCGTTCGCGCGGCGCTGGGCTGCGAGCGTCTCGGCCTGTCGGCGTCAGCGCCGGTCGGGCTGTGGGGATATTCCGGCGGCGGCCTCGCCACGGCCTGGGCGGCAGAGGTAAGCGCGGCTTATGCACCCGAATTGAACCTTGTGGGCGCCGTACTCGGTTCTCCCGTAGGCGATTTGGGCAGCACTTACCGCCGGCTCAACGGTTCCGTCTTCTCCGGGCTCCCTGCGATGGTGGTGGCCGCCCTGAGCAAGGTGTATCCCGAGCTGGACCGCGTGATCAAGCGTCATGCGACCGACGAGGGAGTCGCGCTGCTGGAGTCCCTCGAGAAGATGACGACGGTGGAGGCCGTCATCAGGATGATGCGCAAGGACATGGACTCCTACGTGGACCGGCCGCTGAACGAGATCCTCGACGAGCCCGAGGTGCAGTTCGTCTTCAACGACATCAAGCTGGGCACCGCGGCGCCAGGCCTTCCGGTTCTCATCGTGCAAGCCGTTCACGACAAGATCGTGTCGGTCGACGACATCGACGAGCTGACAGAGAGTTACCGCGCCGGTGGCGCGGCTGTCACCTACCACCGGGACATGTTCAGCGAGCACATGCTGCTGCATCCGATGTCCGCGCCGATGACGTTGCGCTGGCTGCGTGAGCGATTCGCCGGGCGGCCGCTCGAAGCGAACATCGCTCGCACGACGTGGCCGACGATGTTCAACCCATCGACCTACGTGGGCATGCTCAAGCTGCTCACGATTGCCGGGCGCGTCGTGGCGGGCAGGAAGTTGCGGCGCCAGCGGCTCTCCGACGCCGACGCGGGCTGACGCGGAGCGCTAGCCGCCGCTCGCTACTCGTTCAACCGGGGCCAGAGTCCCCCGGTCACCGCGACGGCAGCGACAACGCTGAGTATTACCGTGCCCGCCGTGGTACCCGTCAGCCCGCCGCGCGCGTCGGCGATATCGCTCCGCAGCTGTCGACGGCTCTCGTGAATTCCACCGTCAAAAGCCTTCTCCAGCATCTCGTAGGCCCGTGTGGAGGCCAGTTCTCCGTTGCGTGCGGTAGAGGCCCAGTAATTGCCCGACGGAACGTATGCGTTGGTGCCGTCGACCGCGGCACGCCACTGGTCCAGCAGTTGCACCGCGCCGGCCAGATCGCTGCGGGCGACTGCCCCGGAGCTCGCCATGTACTCGACTAACTCCCGTCGCATCAGGGCGACCCGCTGATAGAAAGACCGCCGACGGGAGTTCTCGTCCCCTCGACGGATCAAAGCCAGCGTCTCGTCGGCGCGGGCCTGTTGAGCGCTGATGGCTAGACCGGTGATGGTCTTCAGCGAATCTGCAGTGTTCTTCGCGCTGCGGCTGTCGGCGATGCAGATCGCCATCGCCACCCCGACCCAGCCCATCATGATCACAAGGGTCAGTCCCGCGGCGGCGAAGCCGATGTTGACCCGGCGGTGAGTACGGCGGACCCACCAGCGTGACGAGCACACCGCAAACAGCAACATCACACCCACGATGACCAGCACCGGCATCGGGACTCGAGTAGACCCGCCGATGTTGTCGGTCATCCGCCCGGACAGGTCGTCGTACAGATGTTGTGCGTCCGGGAGAATCTGATGCTGCATCAGCGTCGACGCCTCGGAAAGGTAGGACGGGCCGATCACATTCCCGGCCCGGTTGTGCGCGCGGGCGGTCTCGATCAGGCCGTTGTATACCGCTAACCGCGCGATGATTCTCGCCAGCAGGAGCTGAGTCGGCTCATCGGTCAGACCGCTGGACGCCCGCGTCAGCGCGACCGCGGCGTCGGTGAGCGACTGTTCGTAGCGCTGACGGACTTCTCTCGGTTCGCGATCGGCGATGAAGGCCGTCGCGGCGGCCGCGTCGGCCACCGACAGCGCTGTGTACAGCTCGCCCGCGGCGTAGGACAGCGGCTCCGTGTCGTTGAGCACGTTGCTGAGACCCTGCCGTCGTTCGGCCACCGTGGTGGCCGTGGCGGCGGCGATTACCGTCAGCGTGACGAGAGCCGATATCGCCGCGGCGCGCAGGCGACGGAATCTGCGTTGCTCGTGCAGATCGTCACTGGCCAGTTCGGTCTTGGGGATGCCATGCAGCGGCGCGGCAAGGGCAGTGACCTTGTCGCGGAAGGCCAGTGACCGAAGATCCCACGGCGCGTCGGTGCTGACGTCGATGTACAACGGCTCACACGGTAGCGAGCGAGGTCGCGTTAGCACTGGTGGAGAGGCGTCCGACCGGCCCGGATCGAACCGCGCTTGGTCCGCGTCCCACACGAGATGACCCTGTGCGACCGCGAGCATGAGGTGATCCGGCCCGCGGTGGTCGAGCCAGTACTCGACCTCGCGGTTCACCCAGTACGACTCGGCCGCTTGAGGCGACAGCACCACGATCATGAAGCGCGCGCGATCCATCGCCTCGGTAACACTTCTCCACAGGTCTGGGCTGGCGGTCAGGTCCGTGTCGTCGCGAAAGACCCGCGCCGCCCGCAATCGGCCCGCCCGCCGCCCAATCCGGTGCAGCCCCTTGTGAATCGCGACAGTGACCCGCTTGTCGCGGTGGGCATACGAAAGGAAGGCATCGTAGAGCGGCGGCCCCTGTCCGGGGATCGAAGAGTCCAAGGCATCTGTTGCCTCGTCCATGTTCCGCCTACGGGATGAGGAGCGCTTGCCGAAGCCGCCCCACGATCAACGAGCGCTTAAGTGTCCCATTACGAGCACGTTGTCGTGTTGCTTTTGCGGCTACACCGGTGTCCGGGCAACCACGGGCTCGACGCCCAGATCGTCGTCCGCTGACCCGGCCGCGATGATTGCGTAGGTCAGAGCAGCGACTGCCGACGGCAACACCAGTGCTGCGACGATCTGCAGCGGGGTATGACCGAAGAACACCGCGGGCGCCTCGGTGACGTAGTGGATCTTGTGATCTGCAGGGACCGCGCCAATGTCGGTGTGGCCGTGCCGAAGCCGTGCTATTCCCGCGCCCACGCCCGCCGCCGCGCCAGTTGCCGCGATGCCTCCGGTGAACAGCCCGATCACTGTCACGGGCCCACGGACCGACCGCCACTGCCACATCAGCACCGCGCTGATGACCGCGAGCGCGAACAGAAGGCCCGTCATCATCACTGCTGAGTCGAAGAAGTGCTCCGCGTCGTTGCCGACGTAGTCGTGTATTCGCTTGCCTGAGCGCGTCACCCCCACGAGCCCGGTGGCCGGCGGGGCGATGAGAGCCCAGATCGCCCCGGCGCCCACACCACCGACCGCCATCGCTGCGGTGATGACCAACCATTGCCACACCTCGGCGCGCAGCCGGATCCCGGTTTTCACCGTTGCGTCTCCTGATCTGTCGAATCCACCATCCCATGGCGGGAGCAGCGGGCCGACCAGCCGTCCGGACGCACCTGCACGGTCATCCGCCGGCCGCATCCGGCGCAGTATCGCGGTGGCTCCAGTCCCAGTCGCGCCGCCGTCGGGACAGCCGTGCCGGCCGGTTCGCCGGTGTAGATGTTGAACTTGGCCGACGAGCACGAATCTGCCATCGTCACAGGGTGGCGTTCAGCGCCTTGATCGGCATCTGCAAGTTATCCAGTAGCTCGAGGTCCGCCTCCGCGGGGCGCCCCAGCGTCGTCAGATAGTTGCCCACGATGACCGCGTTGATGCCACCGAGGATGCCCTGTTTGGCTCCGAGGTCGCCGAGGGTGATCTCCCGGCCGCCGGCGAAGCGCAACATCGTGCGGGGCAGGGCCAGCCGGAAGGCTGCCACAGCTCTGAGTGCGTCCGCGGCAGGCAACACTTCGAGCTCGCCGAACGGCGTGCCCGGCCGCGGATTTAGGAAGTTCAGAGGTACTTCGTCGGGGTTCAATTCGGCCAGCTGGCAGGCGAATTCGGCGCGTTGCTCAAGCGTCTCGCCCATCCCGAGGATTCCGCCGCAACACACCTCCATGCCCGCTTCGCGAACCATCGACAGGGTCGCCCAGCGCTCCTCCCAGGTGTGCGTGGTGACCACGTTGCCGAAATGCGACTTAGCGGTCTCGAGGTTGTGGTTGTAACGGTGCACGCCCATCGCCGACAGCTCGTCGACCTGTGCCTGCGTGAGCATGCCCAGCGAGCATGCGATCTGGATATCGACCTCATTGCGGATCGCCTCGATGCCTGCCGCCACCTGTGCCAGCAACCGCTCATCGGGTCCGCGGACGGCCGCCACGATGCAGAACTCCGTCGCGCCGGTTTTCGCTGTTTGTTTGGCGGCCTCGACAAGGCTCGGGACATCAAGCCACGCGCTGCGCACAGGCGAGCTGAAAAGCCCTGACTGCGAACAGAAGTGGCAATCCTCCGGGCAGCCCCCGGTCTTGAGGCTGATGATGCCCTCCACCTCGACCTCGGGTCCGCACCAACGCATGCGCACCTCGTGGGCGAGCGCGAGCAGGTCGTCAAGCTGATCATCGGGCAACTGCAGAACAGCCAGTACCTGCTCCTGGGTCAGCCCCTCGCCGCGGTCGAGTACCTGCTGGCGGGCCTGCTCGAGGATGTCTGTCACGTAGTCCTCTCGGCGGCTCATCGTCGATTTCCCTTTTCGCGCGAGCCGCTCATCGTCGCTTGAACGCTGTTCAGGTTAAGGTAGCGCGGTGCAGCTGCACAAACCCGATGTGGTCACCGCCGCCGCCGCCATTCTGGACACGTACGGCCTTGCCGACCTGACCATGCGCCGCGTCGCCCGCGAGTTGGACGTCACACCTGGAGCGCTGTACTGGCATTTCCCCAATAAGCAGGCACTCCTCGGGGCGGTGGCCGACCGGATTCTCGAACCGACTCAGGTGCAGTGTGCCGCGGGCCGATGGCAGGACCGCGTTCTCGCGATCGGCTCCCTGCTGCGTGAGGCGCTGCTGTCACATACCGACGGCGCGGAACTCGTGTCGGCCAGCTTCGCCGCCGGCCAGTCCGCGGCGATGATCCGGACCCTCGCGCGGTTGACCGACGCGGCGGACGAAGCGGCAGTGCCGGTGGAACAGGCCGAGTTGGCGGCACGCACGGTGGTGTACTACGTGCTGGGGTTCACGGCTGATGAGCAGTCACGGCTGCAATGGGACGCCGCAGGGGCGCTGCCCGACGAGCAGTCGGTGCTGAGCACCGATCCAAGTGCCAGGTTCGCGTTCGGATTGCACCTGTTGGTCGCGGGGATGGCGGCGGCCCGCGTCGAATCCGAAATCAGCGTGGGTTCGTCCGAGTAGGTCGCCCTGACGCCGATCAACGGATTCGCCGTTCGATGTGCTGATCGCCGTCCCACCGGCGTATCGCCACGAATTCCGCCCGAATGTCCTGTGTCAGGTCCTTGATGATGGTCAGCGCCTCGGCCAGCTGGGCCGGATCCATCCGGCGACACAGCGTCACATGCGGAGTCCAATCCGTGGGTGCGGTGTGCGCGAACGCTTCTGGCGATAGGTGCGGCAAGCAGGTGTCATAGATGTCGGCGTGCAGCGCCAGCAGTGCAGTCGACGGCAGCACCAGGCGCGCGAGGGTGACCCGTGGGCCGCCGAAAAGAAGAGGTGCGCCGATGAGGCAGCAAATCGGAAGCCGGGATACCAGCGGCTGCAACAGTTCGTCGACGTCAGCGGCGATCCTGGCAGCGACGACCACCGACACGTGCGGACGATTCGACGGGGATGTGTTGCTGAGCTGACTGGGCAGGCCGGCGTCGGCGAGGGCGGCCCACAGACGTCGAATCGCAGTCTCGCTCCCCGCATCCAACAGCAACTCGATCGAGTGCGCCATCGTCAGTGGGCCAGATCCGCCAGCCAGTCCCGCTGAACGGCCGAAGCGCTCAACCTTTCGAACTCCGCCGGGGTCATCTGCGCGGCGTCCGCGGGCAGCACGGCGCGAAGGGGCGCCATCGTCGCGAGCTTTTCGCGGTTGCTCGTCTCGGTGGGACCCGGATCTGACGGCCATGCGCCGATCATCAGACCCGCGCACAAAACACCTTCCCGCTCAAGGGCTTCCAGTGTGAGCGCGGTGTGGTTGAGCGTGCCGAGCCCGGGAGAAACCACGACGAGCACCGGGGCGTGCGCATCGCGGGCGAGATCGCGCAGCGTGACCCCGCCTTCACCGAGTTCCACGAGCAGTCCGCCGGCACCTTCGACCAACGTCAGCTGCCTGGAATGGCCGACGGTGCGCACCAGAACATCCAGCTCGACACGATTAGGCAGCGCCAGCCGCGCCCGTTCAGCGGCTGCGGCCGGCGCCAACGGCTCCGGGTATCGCCAGCACCCGACGAGCCTGTCGACGCCGGACAACCGACCCACCTCGGCGAGGTCGTCGTCTCCGTCGGTGGTGCCGGTCTGCACCGGCTTGCACACCGCGACATCGATGCCGGCCAAGCGGGCCGCACACGCCAGCACCGCCGTCGCCACCGTCTTGCCGACCCCTGTGTCAGTGCCGGAGACGAATACGATGCTCACGAGCCGACGTTACGCAGAATGTCCGTCAGCACCTGGCGGGCCACATGCAGCTCCTCGTCGGTCAGCGACGCGCGCGCCGCCAATCGCAACCGGGACGTGCCGCGCGGGACCGACGGCGGCCGGAAGCATCCGACCCGCACGCCGCGGTCCAGGCAGGCCGTCGCCGCGGCCAGCGCCGCCTCGGGTGCGCCGACGATCACCGACACCACA
>JAVHWG010000643.1:0-2850 GCA_032159965.1 Mycobacterium sp. | reverse complement strand
GGTTCTCGGGGTTCTTCCACAGCGCGTACCGTGCGCCCTTCAGATCACGAGCGGCAGCGACTTCGCCGGTCTTGCGCGCGTCGTTCCAGACCTCACGGCGGAGCTCGTCCAGCGCGTCGGTCGCGAGGTAGGGTCGGCCCGCGGCGCGGTGGCGGCCTTTCGGTCGCTCCGTTTCCGCGGGCCGCCCTCCGAACCGGACGTGCGAGTTCCCCCGCATCCGGCTCTCCACGGGCATGCGGTAGTCATCTGGTGATCAGCCTTTCCAGGTGGTCCATGGCTGTGGCGTGGTCGCGCATGGCGATCACGCCGTGTGTCCACGGCAGCGCGATCCGTGTGCCCCGGTAGCGGTAGCGCTCGATGCGCACCGCGCCGGGGTCATAGAGCGCGACTCCTGCGTGGGCGGGCCACCGCTCCGTGAGATAGGTGCGGCGTAGCCAGTGCCAGTTCCGTTTGCGGTGTCGGCGGCGCAGCCAGCCGACCACTCGCCAGTAGGCGTAGTGGCGCAGGTAGCCGAACGTCCGCGATGAGACGCCGTGGCGGAAGTAGGCACACCAGCCTCGTAGCACCGCGTTGACGCGGTGCAGGAGTTGGTCGGGTGCCTGGTCTGGGCCGGTCCGCTTGGTGATCTGGCGCACCTTCGCCATCACGGACGCAAGCGACCGTTTGGACGGGTAGGTGTGGATCACCGGGCGGCCGTGACGACCTTGGACGCGCTTGATCGCGAATCCGAGGAAGTCAAACCCCTCGTCGATCGAGACAACGCGGGTCTTCTCCTGCGAGAGACGCAGGCCGAACGGTGCGATAACCCGCTCGACCTCACCGACGAGCGCTTGGGCGTGCCATTGGCCGCCCGCGACGCAGACGACGAAGTCGTCGGCGTAGCGAACGAGGCGGTAGGTCGCGCCGCCGCGTCGCCGGATCTTCTCGCGGCTTGGCCGGTCTCCCATCGCCTGCCACGCCTGGGCGAAGTGCTCGTCCAGTTCGGACAGCGCGATGTTGGAGATCAGCGGTGAGAGAATCCCGCCTTGTGGTGTGCCGGTGAGCGTCGCTTCAAGACCACCCAGCTCGGTCATGATCCCGGCCTTCAAGAACGCCTTGACGAGCGTCATGACGCGCTTGTCTCCGACACGCCGGTGCATGCGGACCAGGATGGCCGAGTGCGCCAGCGAGTCGAAGCACGCCTCGATATCTGCTTCGAGAACCCACTCATAGGAGTTGGTCGCGAGCATGTGAATCTCGGCGATCGCGTCATGCGCCCGGCGCTCGGGCCGAAACCCGTAGGAGCAGGGCTTGAAGTCGGCCTCGAAGATCGGCTCCAGCACCGTCTTCAGAGCGGCCTGAACGACACGGTCGCGTAGCGTCGGCACCCCGAGGCGACGCAACTTGCCGCCGCGTTTGGGGATCATCCGCTGCTTAACCGCCGCCGGCCGGAAGCTCCCGACGCGCAGCTCCTCGCGGAGCCCTTCCAGGAACTTCTGCACGCCCAGCACCTGCTCGACGTGGCGGGCGGTCTGCCCGTCCACGCCAGCTGAGCGCGACCCCCGATTTGACCTGACCCGCTGCCACGCCACCATCAGCGTCGCCGGGTCACAGACGAGGTTATGGAGATCGTCAAACCTCCGGTTGGGATCGTCAGATGCCCACCTGTGCAGCTTGCGCTGAATCCCGAGTACCCGCTCCAGCGCCACCTTCGGCACCGGCAACGGCGCGCCGGCATTCACCGGCGACCTCCTCGCCTTCCAGACGGGCGCTGCAAGCCCGCTGCTCCCCTTCGCCATGTACCGGGCTTTCCCCGGCGCCGACTACTACGAGAGCTCCGCCCCCGACCCGCGCCATCAGCGGACGCTGCGAGCCTTGCCTGCGCCCAGACGGGCACGTCGGCGACACCGGTCGGGTTCCCACGTTCACTGCCGTTCGCTTGTCGGGATCGACGCCCAGCTCTTCCCCTGCGGGCCTGCCGTGACGCTCACGCGGGCATGCATCACGGACCCCGGCCAGCGCGTCACTGGCGCCAGACAGGGCCAAGTCCCCGGTCCATACGGTCCTCGCTGCACCGCTTGACCCGGCCCATATCCATCGGGTTTGAGCCGGGATCCACGCTCAAGGGGGTTCTGGCACTGGTTCACTTCGTTACGCCTCTCCGTCTTGCTTGCCGCGCCCACACGGTCCGATAGTTCCCGCATGCCGCGTCGTTGTCAGGACTGCTTGCCGCCCTCACCCGCAGCTCCGGACTCAGGCTGTCCTCAGCTTCACCGGGCTGCCGCGACAGCCCAGCGTCGGGGTCTTGCACCCCGCACGAACCAACAGCGCCTCGTGGCGCACCATCACGACATGAAACGGATCGACGCAACGAACCGCGTCGGGGAGGCGGTCAGCGACCGGTCCGGCGATCCACGACGCCATGTCGCAGGACACCAGTTCGATCTGTTTGCAGCGCGTTTGGCCGAGCTGATCGAAGAACGCCTCGACGGTCTTACGGTCACGGCCGGCCGCGGCCCACGCCAGGCGGCCGCTGTCGTGATCGACGACGACGGTCAGGTAGCGCTGGCCCTTTCGATGTAGGGGTCGACGGCGAGGCGCCGTGTCCCGCTTTCGCGGGCCGGTTTCCTCGCCGCCGCCCTCCGAACCGGACGTGCGAGTTCCCCCGCATCCGGCTCTCCACGGACGCATCGAGTTGGTTGTCGGTCATGTGAGCGCCTGTTGGACTTCTTCGAGGAACCGTGGGAAGCGCGAGCCGGTCGGATCGACGGTGGCCTCGTTCCACGGCGTGGAGATCTGCGCTCCCCGGTAGCGGTAGCGCTCAACGCGCATCGCGGCCGGGTTGTAGAGCACGATCCCGCGTTCCTGGAG
>JAVHWG010000631.1:0-9112 GCA_032159965.1 Mycobacterium sp. | reverse complement strand
ACGCGGACCTCTTCGAAGAACACCTCGTTCACCTCGACGCCGCCGTCGATCAGCTTGATCGGTCGCATCGTGATCCCCGGCGTGTCGAGGTCGATCAGCAGGAAGGAGATACCGGCCTGGCGTTTGGGCGCTTGCGGATCGGTGCGGACCAGGCAGAAGATCCAGTCGGCGTACTGGCCCAGCGTTGTCCACGTCTTCTGTCCGTTGACCACGTAGGTGTCCCCGTCCCGCAGCGCGGTGGTCCGCAGCGATGCAAGATCAGAACCCGCCTCGGGTTCCGAAAAGCCCTGACACCACCAGATATCGAGGTTTGCGGTCGGCGGGAGGAACCGCTCTTTGATCTCTTGGGAGCCGAACGCGGCGATCACTGGCCCGACCATCTTCGCGTTGAAGTTCAACGGCTCCGGCACGCTGGCGAGCTGCATCTCGTCCAGCCAGATCTGATGCTGCGTCAGTGTCCAGTCCTTGCCGCCCCACTCCACCGGCCAGTGCGGCACCGCCAGGCCGTGGGCGTTCAGGATTTTGTGACTGGTGATGATGTCCTCGTGGGCGTCCGACGCACCCAACCGAACCCGCTCGCGAACCTCTTCGGGAATTTTCGTCGTGTAGAAGTCGCGGAGCTCGTCCCGGAACGCTGCCTCCTCGTCGGTGAGCGCTAGTTGCATCGATGCCTCCATATCCTCACGTGATCTTCGAACAGTAGGCTTTCTCGCCACCGGACTACGACGGAGGTGGCATGCGAGCGGCACAGGTGACTCGGCTTGACGGTCCGGATGCGATTGAAGTCTCGGAAATCGACGAGCCCGATGCCGACGGGGTCGTCGTTGACGTCCACGCGGCGGGCGTCGCGTTCCCGGACGCGCTGCTGAGTCGCGGCCTTTACCAGTACAAACTCGAACCGCCGTTCGTGCCCGGCGGCGAGATCGCGGGTGTGGTGCGAAGCGCACCCGACGACAGTCATGTCCGCGCCGGCGACAGGGTAGTCGGGCTGACGATGATCAGCGGCGGGATGGCCGAGGTCGCAGTGCTCGATCCGCAGCGCGTGTTCAAGCTGCCCGACAACGTGAGCTTCGAAGCAGGGGCCGGGCTGCTGTTCAACGACCTGACGATGTACTTCGCGCTCAAGGTCAGGGGCAGGCTCTCCGACGGCGAAACGGTACTCGTGCACGGAGCGGCCGGCGGAATCGGTACGTCGACGCTGCGAATCGCGCCTCTGCTCGGTGCGTCCCGCACGATCGCGGTCGTCAGTGCCCAGGACAAAATGGACGTCGCCACCGCGGCCGGGGCCACCGACGTCGTACTCGCCGATGGTTTCAAGGACGCCGTCAAGTCGTTGACCGATGGCCGCGGCGTCGATGTCGTCGTGGACCCCGTCGGGGGTGATCGCTTCACCGATTCGCTGCGGTCGCTGGCTCCCGCCGGGCGGCTCCTGGTGATCGGGTTCACCGGCGGAGAGATCCCGACAGTCAAGGTCAATCGATTGCTGCTCAACAACATCGACGTGGTGGGCGTCGGCTGGGGTGCCTGGACGCTGGCACATCCTGGGGCATTGCAGGAGCAGTGGGCCGGTCTCGAGGAACTGCTGACTTCGGGCGGGCTGGCGCATCCTGAACCCGAGGTGTACTCGCTGGAGGAGGCGGGCGCCGCGGTGGCGTCGCTGGAGAACCGCACGGCCAGGGGCAAGGTCGTCGTTCGGGTCAGGTAAGGCGGCCGTCGAGCGCGACCATCAGACGCGGATACAGTCGCGGCGCTATCCGCACCAACAGATCTACCACCCGCGCGTCGTTCCCGACCAGAATCCGTGACTTGCCCGCGACGACGCCGTCAAGGATGACCGCCGCGGCCTTAGCCGGCGGCATCTTCAACAACTTCTCGTTGTAACGGCGGGTACGGGCTTCGTGCTCAGTGGTCGCCAAACCTGCTTGCTGTGCTTCTTGCAGCGCGGCGTTCGCGATGTTCGTCTTGACGCCACCGGGATGGACCACCGTGACCTTGACCGGGAGGCCCGCCGAAAGCATCTCCATGCGCAACGATTCGGTGAAGCCGCGCACGGCGAATTTCGACGTGCAGTAGTTGGACAGCGCGGCCTGCGCCATGAAGCCGTTGAGGCTGGAGATGTTCACGACGTGTCCGTCGCCTGACGCGATGAGATGCGGGAGGAACTCCTTGGTGCCGTGGATGACTCCCCACAGGTTGATGTTCAGCACCCGCTCGTAGTCGGAGTAGTCGCTGTCCAGAACGGTCGTCCCACCGGCAATACCGGCGTTGTTGTAGACCTGGTGAACGATCCCGTAATGCTGGCTCACTGCCGACGCGTACTCAGCCATCGCCGTGCGGTCGGCGACGTCGAGGGTCTGCACGTGGACGTCGGCTCCAAGCGCCTTGACCTGGTCGGCGGTCGCACCGAGTGCCTCAGCATTGACGTCGGAAATCGCCAGGCGCGCTTTGCGTTCCGCCAGCCCGACCGCTAGTGCCCGGCCGATGCCGGACCCTGCGCCGGTGACGACCGCGACCTTGCCTGAGATGCTCGTCATACGGTGACGAGCATATCGTGAGCCACTTCGGCCCCGGCACGTCGATGTGCCGGGGCCGAAGAGGTTGGGGTGGGTTAGCCGGTGGCGTCCCCGTTGAGCACCCGCTGCATGTCGGGCTTCATGGCGTTGAGCTGCGCTGCCCAGTACGGCCACGAGTGCGTGCCGTTGTCGGGGAAGTTGAACACACCGTTCCTGCCTCCCGCGTTCACATAGTTGTCGCGGAAGGTCATGTTGGTCCGCAACGTGAAGCCCTCGAGGAACTTCGCAGGCAGGTCGGAGCCACCGAGTTCGCTCGGTGTGCCGTTGCCGCAGTACAGCCAGACCCGCGTGTTGTTGGCGACGAGCCGCGGAATCTGCACCATCGGGTCGTTTCGCTGCCACGCCGGATCACTCGACGGTCCCCACATCGCCGTGGGGTTGAAGCCGCCGGAGTCATTCATGGCCATTCCGATCAGCATCGGCCACCAGCCCTCGGAAGGGTTCAGGAACGCCGACAACGCGCCGGCATAGATGAACTTGTCGGGGTAGTAGGCCGCGAGGATCAACGCCGACCCGCCGGACATCGACAGCCCGACCGCCGCGTTGCCCGTGGTCGAAACGCCCTCGTTCTCCGCGAGGTAACCCGGCAGCTCCTGCGTCAGGAACGTCTCCCACTTATAGGTCCACGTACCACCGTTGCCCACCGCCGGCTGATACCAGTCGGTGTAGAAGCTGGACATGCCACCGACCGGCATGACGACGGAAATGCCTGACTGGTAATACATTTCAAACGCGTTGGTTTCGATGTCCCAACCGTTGAAATCGTCGCGGGCCCGCAAACCGTCAAGCAGGTAGACGGCGTGTGAGCCGCCGCCCTGGAACTGCACCTTGATGTCGCGGCCCATCGATGGCGACGGCACCTGGAGATACTCGACCGGCAGCCCTGGACGCGAAAACGCGCTTGCTGTAGGCGTACTGCCCACCACGCCGATCAGCCCCGGCAGCGCCGCAGCAGTCACCGCGGCGACTGTCAGCCGGCGGGCCCACCCACCCCGCAATTTGTCAACGAAACTCATTTTCCTATCCATCCCATCTTTCGTATGCCGCACCACATGCGATCGACGTTTGTGTTCGGTCTTCATGTTCGAGTCGTAGTGAATCACCCGAAACGCGTGGTGCCGGTGATCTACACCCGATCTTGATGTCGCAGTTGACTAACGGTTTCGGCTCGACAAGGACTCGGGCTCAACGGTTTCCGTTACCAAACCTTTGTAATGCCAAGTAGCGGGCCAATAAAGGATCACGATTGGGAATCGTAGGGAGATCTCCGAACCGGCGCAGTCACGGGTTGATCGTGTATTCGCCGACCTGCCTGCCCCATACATAGTCGATGAGCAAGGGCGAGCCCAGCTCGAAATGGTTGTACGGCGCCAGGCTGTATCCGGTGTCCATCACCAGGTAGGGCGCAGGCCAAAGGTCGTGGGTGATCTTCTGCCAGCATCCGGGCTTGCCTTCCGGACCGCCCCTGGCGTTGATCCTCGGCAGGTTGTCCGGATAGATGTACGGACCACCCGCGCCGAAGAACGTGCCCGCGGACCGCAGCGCGTACCCGTTACTCCCACCCAGGATCTCCTGCAACCTCGGCGCCACCTCCGCAAAATTGCGGAACGTGCAAAGGATCTCCGGACTGTAGTAGTCGCCCAGATGTGCGGTCGGGACAAGGTCCTGGGCTCCGCGCGTCAGATAGGGTCCACCGCGTTCGAAGACGTCAGCACCGCTGTTTCCGACCCCGATGGACGCGATCAGCGCGGTGTCGACCTCGAGTTCCTGCTCGTTGAAAGTGCGTGCGGTCGTTACCGCGTTCGTCAGGAAATCCCATAGTGCGGGCGACGCGTCCGTGTACACGTCGGCCAGCTCGCCCAGCTTCTGGAGGTCGCCACGCACTTCGGGCATGCGCGGATTCACGTCGTCGAGGATTTCGTTGGCATGGATGACCGTTTCGCCGAACCGTGTGCCGAGGCCGCTGAGGGCCTGAGCCGTGGCGACCAGGGTCTGGTTGAGCTTGACCGGGTCCACCTTCTCCGCGATCGACACAATCGTTTCGAACAATGTGTTGAACTCGGTGGTGGTCGACGTCGCCGTGATCACGGTATCGGCGGTAACCCGTTGCGGCACAGGGGCTGCCGGCGAGGTGAGGGATACATACTTGTTTCCGAAGACGGTCGTGGCATTGATGCGGGCCTCGACGTTCGCCGGAATCGACGGGATGTATCTGGGATCGACCTGCAAAATGAGCTGCGCCTGCGGCCGACCGCCGCCTTCGGCCACGTCGACGTTGGAGACGCGTCCGATCGCCACCCCGTTGTAGGTCACCTTCGACCCCGGATCCATTACCAGCCCGGCTCGCGGCGCCTGCAGGATCAACGTCGTCTTCGGTGACAGCCGATCCTGGAACTGCAGAAAGATCAACCCCAGCACCGCGACCACGATCACTGTGAGTGCAAGACCCGCCAGCTTGTACGGCGGCCGGCGGGAAGCATTGAGCGGCGCGGTCATCGCGCTACACGGTATGGCGAGGACGGCCGATTTTGTGGTACCTAGCCGAAAAGGGTCGTCAGAACACCTCAGCCGTCGGTGCTGCGTGCCTCCGCGCCGCTCTCACCCGCGTCGAAGGAGTCGTCAGCGCCGCTGCGGCCGACGTAGCTTCCGTCCTCGTCGCCCTCGCCTGCACGTGAACTCGCGACGCTGGAATCGGATCCGACGTCCTGTTCGCTGTCTTCATTGCTGCGCGGGGCCATGCCCGCGGTTACCCCGGGTTGAGCAGCCAGAAACTAGTGAGGAATTGCCGGGATTCGACACAATGGCAGCACCATGAACCCCGAGATCGTTTTCGCCGGCGCGGTCGCCCAGGCGAGGCTGCTTGCCGACGGCGCCATCTCCGCACCCGGACTCGTCGATGCATACCTCGACCGGATCGCGCGACTCGATCCCACGCTTCACGCGTACCGCGTCGTGCTCGCGGACTCCGCGCGCGCCGGAGCCGCCGCCGCACAACGGCGAATCGATGCGGGGGAGAGACTGCCGCTGCTAGGTGTGCCCATCGCTGTCAAGGACGACGTGGACGTCGCCGGTGAGGTCACGGCGATGGGCACCGGCGCCTACGGCGCTGTCAAGAAACACGACGCTGACGTGGTGCGCCTGCTGCGCGCAGCGGGGGCGATCATCATCGGCAAGACCGCCGTTCCGGAATTGTGCATCTGGCCGTTCACGGAGTCGGTCACGTTCGGAGCGACCCGGAATCCGTGGGACGTCCGACGCACTCCCGGCGGCAGCAGCGGTGGTTCGGCAGCCGTGGTCGCGGCGGGCCTCGCGGCGATGGCGCTGGGTTCCGACGGCGCGGGCTCGATCCGGATCCCGTCGACGTGGTGCGGCCTGTTCGGCATCAAGCCGCAACGGGGCCGCGTGCCTTTGGCGCCGCACGACGACGCATGGCACGGGCTGTCGGTCAACGGGCCGATCACTCGCACGGTCGCCGACGCGGCGATGTTTCTCGACGTGACCACCGATACGCCCGCGCCGCCGGGTGGATTCGTGTCGGCTGCGGCGCGGCCTCCAGGCCGGCTCCGAATCGCGTTGAGCAGCAAAGTTCCTCCGCCCCTGGTGGCTCGTGTCGGTAAGGCTCAGCGCCACGCGGTCCGGGATGCGGGCGCGCTGCTGCGCGAACTAGGCCACGACGTCGTCGAGCGGGATCCCGACTATCCACCGAAAACGTTTGCCGCAAACGTGATCCCACGGTTCTGGCGCGGGGTTCACGATGACGTGGCGACGATGCCGCATCCGGACCGGCTGGAAGCGCGCACGCGCACCATCGCGCGACTCGGCGGCCTGTTCTCCGATCGTCGGATCGCCGCTGTCCGCGCGGCCGAAGACGGCATCACGGCGCGCGTGCTCTCGATTTTTGACGACATCGACGTCCTCGTCACCCCGGGAGCGGCGACGGGTCCGTCGCGGATTGGCGCGTACCAGCGCAGGGGCGCGGTCGCGACGCTGTTGCTCGTCGGGGCGCGGGTGCCGTTCCAGGCGATGTTCAATGTCACGGGCCAACCGGCCGCAGTGGTGCCCTGGGAGCTCGACGAAGATGGCGTGCCGCTCTCGATTCAGCTGGTGGGCAGGCCCCATGACGAAGCCATGTTGCTGGCGTTGAGTGCTCAGATCGAATCGGCGCGGCCGTGGGCGCAGCGTAGGCCGCCGGTGAGTTAGAGCAGAATGAGCCTGTGTTTAACCGTCAGAAGATCGGGGGAAATCGGTAGCCATGCCGGATGACATGCTCAGTCCCGAGGAGCAGCTCGACTCGGACGAGATCCGCAACGACGACGGCGACGAGGTCGTGGACGCGCCAGACACATGGCTCGACCCCCGTGAAGACGAATCGCTGGACGAACGGCTGGCCGACGAAGAACCTGACACGTCGGTCGATACACCGCTTTCTGAAGCGGCGTTCGCCCAGGACGGGGTGGCGTCGCCGGAATTCGGGGTCAAGGAAGCCGATGTCGTCGACGGGGTGATCGTCGAAGACTCGCGCGTCGACCGCGGTCAGGTCTCTGGCACACCCGAAGACGGCGACTCGTTCTTCGGCGTCGAGTAGCCAGACTCGGCCAGTCGGGCACTCGACGTGTCAGGCGATGGCGACTCCGATCGAGCGGAGTTCCTCGAGGGCTGTCGCTGACGTCTCCTGCGCCACGCCGGCAATCAGATCCTCGAGCACGGTGGTCGTGAACTCGGCGCGTGCCGCGTCCAGTGCCGTCGCGAGCACGCAGTAGTCAGTGGCGATTCCGACCACCACCACTTCGTCGACGTCACGCTGTCGCAGCCAGTCCGTCAGCGGTATGCCGAGTCGGCATGCGCCTTCGAATCCGCTGTAGGCCGCCGAATACTCACCCTTGGTGAATACCGCTTCGATTGAGCCGATTTCGAGGTCGGGGTGAAATTCTGCTCCGGGGGTGCCGGCGACACAGTGGCGCGGCCACGTCGTTCGAAAATCCGGGACATCGGCGAAGTGAGAGCCCGGATCGATGTGAAAGTCCTTGGTGGCCAGGACATGGTCGTAATCGGTGTTCGCGAGATGATCGTTGATCGCCCGCGCAACACGAGCGCCGCCGACGACCGCGAGGGAGCCGCCTTCACAGAAGTCGTTCTGAACATCGACGATGATGAGCGCCTTCATGGCCCTACTGTAAATGCTCAATCCGACCAGGGGCTCCTCGGCCGCTCCTCTCTTCGCCCGTCGACGACGACGTCCACGCGCTCGTTGAAGAAGCACACGTAGTCCCGCACTTTCGCGGCGTCGTGCAGCGGCTCGGGGTACGTCCATGCGATGTCCTTGCGCCCACCGGGAATGGACAGGTACGCAGCTCGGCCTTTGTAGGCGCAGTAACTGACCGTTTCGCTCGGTTCGAGTTCTACGGTGACATCGGCGGCAGGGAGGTAATACCTTACTGGAAGCCGCGTTTCGAACAGCAGCACCGGAGCAACGGAGTCTGCGAGCCGCTGGCCGTCGAGTTCGATCTGCACGTGCCGACTGCTTCTCAGGGTATCGATGCGGCTGTACGGATCACGGGGATGGCTGACGATGGGCTCGTCCTCCTCCCGCCAGTCGAACGAGCCGAAGTCCAGGATGACGTGATCGGCCAACGCAGAATCCGTCGGGCGGAACGCGGCGGACGCAAGCGTCACGTCGCCGATGACGACGTCGAACGGCTCGCCCGGCGTGGTGTGAGCCGAGAACGGGATGCTCGGATCGAGGACAAGCGACGTGTCGTGTTCGATATGCCCGGCAGGCTCCAGCGCAGCTGAAATATGTCTTACGGGAATCGCATACGCCGGCACCAGCCGGCGCGGCTCCCAGACCAGCAACCCGTCGTGGGTGTCGGCGACGACATTTCCGTCGACGGCGGCTCTGAGGTGTTTGGCGGTGGGTTCGTAACGGAGTTCGTTCAGGTTCGATTCGAAGAGTTCACGCAGCATCACAGCCCCATCTAACGCCGAAACTGCGGAGAGATCGCGCTAAGGGGATAGATCGCGATCTCACCGCAGTCTCGACGAGATGAATGAGACGAAGAGGTGGCCAGTTGCGGCTAGCGCATCATTCCGGCTCGGCCATCAGCACCAGCGTTGCCCGGGACTCGACCTTTACCTTGCCTGCGGCGGCGATCGGCTTCGGCTGCTCGCCGTCGGCGGTCATGGGCTTCGCCGTGTCAATCACGGGAAGCCAGGCATTGCCGAATTCGGCTGACGGCAAGGTGAAGTCGAGCTCCTCGTCGTGGGCGTTGAAGCAGAGAACAAACGAGTCGTCGGTGACGCGCTGGCCGCGAGCGTCAAGTTCGAGCAGTCCCTGCCCGTTGAGGTACACGGCGATGGATCTGCCGAAGCCGGCCTCCCAGTCGTCGTCACTCATTTCCGAACCGTCGGGCCGGAACCAGGAGATGTCAGGCATGCCCTCTTTGCCTCGTTGGCGTACGGGCCGTCCATTGAAGAACCGACGCCTGCGGAACACCGGATGTGCGGTGCGCAGGGCCGCGACCGTTCGCGTGAATTCCAGC
>JAVHWG010000610.1:0-4017 GCA_032159965.1 Mycobacterium sp. | reverse complement strand
TGGAACTACGCGCACACCAACTACCTGCTGTTGGGCCTGGCGCTGGAGAAGGCCACCGGCAAGGACATGCCGACGCTGATGAGCGACGAGGTGCTCAAGCCGCTCGGCATGTCGCAGACGGCGAATTCCGACACCGGAGAAATTCCCGCTCCCGTGCTGCACGCGTTCTCCTCCGAGCGGCGCGAAGCACTCAAAATCCCGCCCGACGTGCCGTTCTATGAGGAGTCAACCTACTGGAACCCGTCGTGGACGATCACCCACGGCGCGATCCAGACGAGCAACATCTATGACCTCGAGGCCACCGCGGTCGGTATCGGCAGTGGAAAACTGCTGTCCGCGGATTCGTTTAAGGCGATGGTCTCGACGGACCTTCGCGGCAAGACCCACAAGCAACCGGGCTGCAGTACCTGCGACGAACAGAACGACGTCTACACCTACGGACTCGGCATCATCATCTCCGGACACTGGCTGCTACAGAACCCGCTGTTCTCCGGGACCGCGGCTGTCGAGGGATATTTGCCCTCGCAGAAGGTGGCGGTGGCAGTGGCGGTGACGTTCGCCGAGCAGGCGTTCGACGATCAAGGTAACTACTCCAACGAAGCCGACGGGTTGTGGCGTGGCATTGCCCGCGAGATGGCACCAGACGACGCGCCGCCTCTCCCGCCCCCGAAATAGCCCCGTGCCGCGCACAGTACTGTTCATTGTCAATGATCCGGTGGCAACACCTGCCCTGCTTGCTGATGCGTTCTCCGACAGCGGATTCGACGTTCACAGTTTCGAGGTGGTGACGTCATCGCAAGTCGACGAGCCGGTGTTCGACGTCGCCTTCCCGGACCTGACGAGCTATGACGTCGTCGTGCCGCTCGGAGCCCGCTGGCCGGTGTACGACCTCGCGCTCAACAAAGCGTGGCTGGGAACGGAGATCGCGCAGGTGCGCGCCGCGCATGACGCGGGCGTCCCGATCCTCGGCGTGTGCTTCGGCGGCCAACTGCTCGCCGCGGCACTCGGCGGATCTGTAAGCCGTTCTCCCTCACCGGAACTGGGATGGTACGACCTTGACACCGACGACTCTGCACTGGTGCCCGGTGGACCGTGGTTCCAGTGGCATTTCGACCGTTGGACGGTGCCCGCAGGTGCGACCGAGATCTCCCGCAACCCGCGGGCATCACAGGCGTTCACGCTCGGCCACAGCCTGGCGCTTCAGTTCCATCCCGAGCTCGACACCGCGCTGCTGACCCGCTGGCTCGCCGATGACCGTGACGGCGACGTCATCCGGCTGGGCCTTGATGAAGCCGAGTTGCTTACGCGGACCGCTGAATTGGAGGCGGATGCAGCGACCAGGGTGCGTGCGCTGGTGCGCGGATTCATCGCCCGAGCTGATGACTCAGCGCGCTCACAAGGTCCGGTTGCCTGAACCGGTGCCCGATACCGAGAAGACGCTCCGGTTGTACGCGCTGGTTCGCCTCGGCGAGTTCGCGGACCCCTTCGGAGCCGAGCAACAGCCGAGGGCCGAACGACGGAACGGGAAGAACGGCCGGCCGGTGCATCACACCCGCGAGCACCTTGGTGTACTCGCCGTTCCTGACAGGTTGCGGCGCCACGGCATTCACGGGACCCGTCAGCGCGTCGTCCCACATCGCGCGGTGGTAGACGTCGACCAGATCATCGATGCCGATCCACGAAAGCCATTGCCGCCCAGTGCCCAGCCGCCCGCCCAGCCCCGCCGCGAACAACGGACGCAGCAGCCGTAGCGTCCCGCCCCGGGCGGCCTGAACGATTCCGGTGCGCACCGCGACCACCCGGAGCCCGGCTTCAGCTGCAGGGACGGTGGCAGCCTCCCAATCCGCGACGACGTCCGCGAGGACCCCCTCACCGCGCCCGGTGGTCTCGTCGAGCACACGGTCCCCGCGATCTGCGCCGTAGAAGCCGATCGCTGAGGCGGTGACGAAAACCGACGGGCCCACGGCGCAGTCAGCCGCGGCTTTCGCCAGCCGCCACGTGGGCTCGATGCGGCTGTCGCGGATTGCCGTCTTGTGCGCGGACGTGAACCGACCGGCGATCGATGCACCAGCCAGATGGATGACGGTGTCGACGCCATTGAGCAAGTCAGGTGCCGGATCGGCGGGATCCCAATGCCGTTCGTCCTTATCGCGTGCCAGTCGCCGGACCAACCGGATCACCCGGTGCCCGCCCGTGGTCAAGAAGGCCGTAAGCGCCGAGCCGATCAGCCCGCTTGCGCCGGTGATCGCGATGACCTGCGGCGCCGCACCGTGCTCGGCGGCGACGCGATGGGCGGCCAGGTCGTCGGCGAGTTGGCGGTGCCGATAGACGAACGTCGACCGCAGCGCCCGCTCCGGCACCGGCGCCTCCACGCGGTCGCGGACCCGGGTCTTGCCCGGACCGCCGTAGCTGAACTCGTGCGTGTGCCGCCATCGCCCGATGATCCTGGGCGGCCACGACATTGGTCCCGCCGACGAGAGTTCGTCGACAAACCGGCGTTCCGGAACGAACTGAGCCGGGTCGTGCTGCGCGACCCAACGCAGACCACCGGGAAGTCCGAGCACTGCCCGCCCATCGGCGACGGAATCCGCTTCCTGGACGACCGTCATCGGCTGCCACGGCGGTACCAGCCGCGTCATCGCGCCGGGGCGGGTGTGCCACGCGAAGACGTCTGGTGGAGGGTGTGCGATCACGCTCGAGTACTCGATGCCCATGAGAACTATTCGACACCACTCCGCGGCCGGATCGGTGGACACTGGAGAGCGGAGGACCCCGCGATGCGACGATTCACCGGCACGTCCCGGCGTGCCATCGGCCAATTCTCCGACCGCCGCGAGGCCGGCCGGGTTCTCGGTGACGCCCTCACGTCCTATCGCGATGCCGACGATCTGCTTGTGCTTGGTCTTCCGCGGGGTGGCGTGCCTGTCGCCTGGGAGGTCGCGGCAGCCCTTCGGGCACCGCTGGACGTATTCGTGGTCCGTAAGCTCGGCGCACCCCGCTGGGAGGAGCTGGCAATCGGCGCTCTGGCCAGCGGCGGACTGGTTGTCCTCAACGACGACGTCGTCCGCAGCCTTCGAACAAGCGACGAGCACTTGGCTGCCGTGATCGAAAAGGAGTCAGCGGAGCTGGCCCGCCGCGAGCAGCTCTACCGCGCCGGGCGGCCGCCGCTTGCGCCGGGCGCAAAGACCGTGATCGTCGTCGACGACGGAATCGCCACCGGCGCAAGCATGCTCGCGGCAATCCGGGCGATCCGCGCAGCGGCGCCGACGAAGATCGTGGTGGCGGTGCCGGTCGCTCCACCGAGCGCATACCGGCAACTGGCGCAGGCGGCTGACGAGGTGGTGTGCGTGCAGGTGCCGTCGGCGTTCCTGGCGGTCGGCGAGTACTACCGCGACTTCAGGCAGACGTCCGACGACGAAGTGCGCAAACTGCTGGCCGCGCCGACTACCGGGTAGTTTCCGTGTCGCCGGCCGGTTCCGCTTCTGCAGGGTCTGCTTCGGTGGCCGCCTCGGTCGATTCCTCGAGCGCAGGTTGCTCGTCGGGATAATCCGCGTCGTAGGTGCTGCCGCCGTCGGGGTCCGCGGCTTCGTGTGACTCTGAGTCGGCTGCCTCTGAATCGTCTGCCGTTGAATCATCTGCCGTTGAATCATCTGCCGTTGAATCGTGGGAAGACGCGGCGTCGTTCTTCCGCTCGCGCAGGGCGTCGATAATCAGCAGGATCACGCCGATCACACTGGCGCCGATGCACACCCAGGCAATGACTTCGCTACTCGTGACGACGGCGGTCACCAGAGCAATGAGGCCGATGACGGCCATCACCAGCGCTGCGATCAGCATTGGATTAGTTGTTGCCCCTGTTGAACTGGTTGAACGAGCCGCTGTCGTTGTTCGCGCTGGAGTCGACCGGCGCGGCTGAGCCACGCTGGCCCAGCTCCTCGAGCTGCGACTCGAGATAGGTCTTGAGCCGGGTGCGGTATTCCCGCTCGAAGGTGCGCAGCTGCTCGAGACGTCCCTCGA
>JAVHWG010000605.1:0-4426 GCA_032159965.1 Mycobacterium sp. | reverse complement strand
TGGCTGTCGTCGAACCTCGAACTGCGCTCGCCCGCAGGCGATCTGCTGCCCGGGTACGGCTGGATCTTCCCGCTGGGCAACGGGGAAGTGAACATCGGCGTGGGCGCGCTTGCGACGGTGAAGCGGCCGGCGGATTTGGCGTTGCGGAAGCTGATCGGGCACTACACGGACCAGCGGCGCGACGAGTGGGAGTTCGAGGGGCCGCCGCGGCTCGTGTCGTCCGCACTGCTGCCGATGGGCGGCGCGGTGTCCGGCGTCGCGGGCCCGAACTGGCTGCTGATCGGCGACGCCGCCGCAGGTGTCAACCCGCTGAACGGCGAGGGCATCGACTACGGCCTGGAGATGGGCCGGTTTGCCGCGGAAATGCTTGGCGGAGGCGATTTTTCGCAGGCGTGGCCCGCGCTGCTGCAGGAACACTATGCGCGGGCGTTCTCCATCGCCCGGCGGCTCGGATGGCTGCTGACGGTGCCGTGGCTGTTGCCCACCGCGGGTCCGTTCGCCATGCGGTCGGTCGCGTTGATGCAGATGGTGGTGCGGGTGATGGGCAACCTCGTGGTGGACGACGACGTCGACCGGGTGGCACGCCTGTGGCGGCGGCTGGGATCGGGATCGCGAGTTCTGGACCGCCGCAAGCCTTTCGCCTGACTTCGAGTCCTGACCACGACTAGTCCGGCTCGCCGTACTCGTCGAACCAGTGCGCGAGCTTTCCGCGTCGGCTCACCGCGCGCAGCCGTCGTTCGGCGGCCTCGCGCGCTTTCGTCGTCGTCACGATGAGGAGCTCGTCCGCGGTCTCTATGCGCGTCTCGGGCTGTGGGACGAACGCATGCCCGCGCCGGATGATCAGCGTGATGACGGCCGGGTCGGGCAGCCGTAGTTCCAGCAATGAGACATTCAGCAGCCGCGACGGCGGGTTGACGGTCATCGTCAACAGTTCCGCGCCGAGCACGTCCAGCGGGGCGGCTTCGACTTCGATCTCGCGGGTCGGATCGCCCGTCAGCCGCAACCACCGCGCGAGTGGTTGCAGGCTCGGACCCTGCACCAGGGTGAACACCACGACGAGGACGAACACGACGTTGAGCAGACGGTGGCTGCCCTCGACTCCCGCCACGAGCGGGAACGTCGCCAGCACGATGGGCACCGCGCCACGCAGACCGGCCCACGACACAAACGCCTGCTCGCGCCACGCAAAGCGAAAACCGATGAGCGACAACGCCACCGACGCAGGCCTGGCCACCAGCAGAAGCACCAGCCCGATCACGAGCGCCGGCAACACATCGCCGGACATCTGGCTCGGCGTGGCCAGCAGCCCGAGCAAGACGAACAGGCCGATCTGCGCCAGCCAGCCGAGTCCCTCGGCGAACGATCGAGTGGCCTTGCGGTGCGGCAGTCCGGTGTTCGCCAGCACCAGACCGGCCAGGTACGCCGCGATGAACCCACTGGCATGGATGCTGCCCGCGGCGGCGAAAGCCAGCATTCCCAGCCCGAACGTCGCGAGTGGGTACAGGCCGGACGCGGGCAGAGCGATGCGGCGAAGTGCCAGCGAGCCGAGCACCCCGCAGGTGAGACCGATCGCAACGCCGAGGGTCAGCTCGTACAACACGCCGACCACCGCGGCACCGGGCTTCAGCGCGAGCGGAGTCACGCTGAACATCAGGACGAGGATCACCGCCGGCGCATCGTTGAAGCCCGACTCGGCCTCCAACAGACCCCGCACCCGTCGCGGCATCGGCAAGACACGCACCACCGAGAACACCGCGGCCGCATCGGTCGACGAAACGGTCGCACCGAGCAGGAGTGCAACCTGCCAGTCCATCCCGAGCAGCAGATGAGCTCCCAACGCGGTGATGGCAGTACTGACAGCCACGCCGAGTGTCGCCAGCACCGACGCCGGTGCGATCACGTCGCGCAGGTCGGAGAACCGGGTGGTCAACCCGCCTTCGACGAGGATGACGGCCAGTGCCACGGTGCCGAGGTTGCGGGTCAGCTGCGCGTCGTCGAATCTGACCCCGAGCCCGTTGACACCCAGAGCGATACCGAATGCCAGGAACAACAGCAGGCTGGGGAAACCGAAGCCGCTGGCTATGCGGGTGCTGGCGATACTGGTCAACAGCACGAGCCCGCCGACGAGCAGCGCAAGGTACAGCTGCTCCAACGTCAAGATCGTCCCCGTTCGCCCTGGCAGCAAGTAAATCAGCACCGGCGCTGTCCTCGGGCATGGTAGTGAGGGGCGTATCGAGTGTGAGGGGTAGAGCCATGCGCATCGCGATCGCCGGAGCCGGGGCAGTGGGCCGGTCCGTTGCGCGCGAACTGCTCGACAACGGACACAAGGTCCTGCTGATCGAGCGTGACCCGCGCAAGTACGAACCTCACACGGTTCCGGAAGCCGACTGGCTACTCGCCGATGCGTGCGAGCTGACATCCCTGGAAGAGTGCGGGCTGGAAACCTGTGACGCCATGATCGCCGCGACGGGCGACGACAAGGTCAACCTGGCAACCGCGTTGCTGGCGAAGACCGAGTTCGCGGTGTCGCGAGTTGTGGCCAGAGTCAACGAAGCTCGCAACGAGCGACTCTTCAACGAGGCGTGGGGTATCGACGTCGCCGTGTCCACCCCGCGCGCGATCGTCGCCGCCACCGAGGGAACGATCGACGTCGGCCACCTTGTGCGGTTGATGGACCTTCGCGACGGCCAGGTCACTCTCGAGAAACTGATCCTGCCCGACGACAACCCATTGGTCGGCCGGGCGGTGCGCGACCTCGCGCTGCCCGAGAACTCCCGGTTGATCGTCGTGGTCCGCGGCAGCAGCGTGATGCTCCCGCAACCCGACGACGTTCTGCGGGCCGGCGACGAGTTGCTGTTCGCGGCAACCAGCGCGGCCGAGGATCAGATCCGGGCGGTCATGCACGCCCGCGGCCCGGTCGCCTAGCTGACGTCGAACACACTTCCCACAATCGTCGTTGACACGCACTCTCGCCGGAGGTCAGTGCGGGCGGGTGGCGGCGTGCAGGGCGACGATCCCGCCGGTCAGATTGCGCCACCGCACGTCCGACCAGCCTGCCCGCCTGATGCGCCGCGCCAACTCGGCCTGATCCGGCCATGCCCGGATCGATTCGGCGAGGTACACATACGCCTCGGGATTCGAGGCCACCGCGCTGGCCACCCGCGGCAGCGCTTGCATCAGGTACTCCTTGTAGATGGTGCCGAACAGCGGATTCGTCGGCGTGGAGAACTCGCAGACCACCAATCGGCCCCCCGGCTTGGCCACCCTTGCCATCTCGCGCAGCCCCGCCTCGTGGTCGACCACGTTGCGCAGCCCGAAACTGATCGTTACCGCGTCAAATGTGCCGTCCGCGAACGGCAGTCGCGTCGCGTCGGCTGCCACCTTCGGCACCGGGCGGGCGCTGCCGGCCAGCAACATCCCCACCGAGAAGTCCGCCGCGACGCACCAGGCGCTTGAGCGGGCCAGCTCTTGGGTCGACACGGCGGTCCCGGCGGCCAGGTCCAGCACGTCGTCGCCGGCACGCACGTCGAGCGCGTTGCGGGTGGCCCGCCGCCAGAGCCGATCCTGGCCAAGCGACAGCACGGTGTTGGTGATGTCATAGCGCCGCGCTACCGCATCGAACATCGACGCGACCTCGCGCGGATCCTTGTCCAGCGATGCCCTGCTCACGCGCCGACGGTACCTGGGAGGTTGCCCGGGCCGGGAATGGGGAACCGCTCTGACGACTTGAACCGCTCAGGAGAACAAAGACGAAAGGCAAGATGTGAGCGAGAAAGTTTGGTTTATCACAGGAGCCTCGCGCGGCTTCGGCCGCGAATGGGGGATAGCGGCGCTGGAACGCGGCGACAAGGTTGCCGCCACCGCACGCGACGTCTCCACGCTGGACGACCTCAGGCAGAAGTTCCCCGACGCGCTGCTGCCCATCACCCTGGACGTCAACGACCGCGACGCCGACTTCGCCGCGGTCGCGCAGGCGCACGAGAGATTCGGCCGACTGGACATCGTCGTCAACAACGCGGGCTACGGGCACTTCGGCTTCATCGAGGAGCTCAGCGAAGACGATGCGCGCAATCAAATTGAAACGAATCTCTTTGGCGCACTCTGGATTACCCAAGCAGCACTACCCTACCTGCGCCAGCAGCGTAGCGGGCACATCATCCAGGTGTCCTCGATCGGTGGCATCACCGCATTCCAGAACGTCGGCATCTACCACGCATCGAAGTGGGCGCTGGAGGGATTCTCGCAGTCGCTGGCCCAAGAGGTGGCGTCGTTCGGCATCCACGTGACGCTGGTCGAGCCGGGCGGCTTCTCCACTGACTGGGCGGGGGCGTCCGCCAAACGCTCGACGCCACTGGACGTGTACGCGGAGGCTAAGGCGAAGGCCGAGGAGGCGCGTGCCCAACGAAGCTCCAAGCCGGGCGATCCG
>JAVHWG010000560.1:0-2919 GCA_032159965.1 Mycobacterium sp. | reverse complement strand
CCGTCGTCACCGACCACCCTCAGCTGCGCGCCGAGGGTTGCACGGCCGACGCTTCCCCGCTTGACGTCCCAGTACTGCTGGTGATCAGCGAGTGTCCAGCCCGCCACTCCACCACCGAATTCGGTTGCCGCGTAGGAGGTCAGCACCGGCACACCGTACTTCGCCGTGAAGGCGTCGGCGTCGTCGGCCGACAGCGGCGCGGTGCCTGAGGTGACCGCGCGGATGCCGGCCAGGTCGTCGCGGGTGAGGCCGGAATGCAGCACCATGCGCAACGCCGCAGGCACCAGCGACACCGCCTTTGGCCGATGACGGCGCACAGCATCCGCCCACCGATCCAGATCGAACTTCTCCAGTAACACGAAAGGCCGCCCCTCGGTTATGCATTGGAGCACCCGAAACACCCCCCCGATATGGACGAGCGGAGCGTTGACGATCGCGACGCCGCGCCGAAGTTCCGTTTGCGGTGCAGAGTCGTCGATGCCCATCACGCTGCGGGCCAGCATGTCGTAGGTGAGGTCGATGCGTTTGGGCGCACCGGTCGTCCCGCTGGTCAGCATCCGCACCGCTACGCCGGGACGACCGGTGTGCGGCGTCGCGTGGCCAGTGACCAGAGGCTGGGTGTCGAGATCCGTGATGGACACGACCGCCGTGCGCGCCGACGCCGTGCCGAGCTGCGCCACGTCGTGGGCTTCTCCGATGATCACCGGGAGGTCGAGTTCCGCGATGTCGGATCGTGTGCGGTCGTCGCCGCGCGTCGGGTTGATGACGACGACGCAGCCGCCGCTCTGCAATACGCCGAGGAGCACTGCCACGTGTGAGGGACTGTTACGCAGCAGGACGCCGACCTGCATGTCCTCCCCGGTGAGGCAGGCGATGCGGCCCGCTGCTTCACCGATCTGCGCCCACGAATTCCATTGGCCCTCGTACTCGATGGCCGGACTGCCGGGCTCGACGTTCAGGACGTGCGCGATGCGTCGGCTGAGTCTGTGTGTGCTCAACGGATTCTCGGTTCGCGGACGGGACCGACGTCGTCGTTTCGCGATGCCAGTTCGGCCTTGCCGATCGGATTGCCCAGCCGCGTGTAGATGAGTCCCTGATCCAGCGCCGCGCGGTAGGGCTTGTCAAGGGATTCCCAGATCGCCTTCACAGTGCCCTGCGTGGCGGCCGGGGGATAGGCCGCAATGGTCGCCGCGATGTCGTGCGCTCGCTGCCACAGCTGCTCTTGCGCAACCACTTCGGTCACCAGCCCGATACGCAGGGCCGTGTCCGCGCTGAGGCGCTCGCCGTTGCCCATCAGCGCGATCCGCAATGTCTCACCCAGGCCGATGCGGCGCATCAGCCCGATGGGCTCCAGCGCGCAGACGAGCCCGGCGCTGACGTGGGAGTCGAAGAACGTCGCGTCGGTGGAGCAGAGCACCACGTCCGACTCGTTGACGAAGTAGAAGGCCCCCGCAGTGCACATGCCCTGGACGGCGCACACCACAGGTTTGAACATCTTCTGCCACTTCGGGCTCAGCAACTCACCGGGGTCTTCGTGATTCCACACGTTGCCCGGCTGACCGTACGGCGTCTTGACGTCCAGACCCGCACTGAATGCCCGTGCTCCCGCGGCGCGCAACACGACCGCGTTCACGGTGTCATCCAGCTTGACGATTCGCCACGCCTGCGCCATCTCGTCGCACATGGTCCTGTCGAAGGCGTTGAGCTTCTCCGGGCGGTTCAACGTGATCGTGGCGACGTGGTCCGCCGGATCGATGTCGACCAGGATGGTCTCGAAGCTCATCGGCAGACCCGTCATCGGCACTGCCAATTGGGAGTGCGCTTCTCGACGAACGCCTTCGGTCCCTCAAGCGAGTCCTGCGTGTGAAGGTTTCGCTCCCGGAACGATTCGGCGAGCATCTCGGCCTCGTGCAACGGCAGGTCGAGCCCTTTGACGATCGCCAGCCGGGTGCCCCGCACCGCGAGAGGCGCGTTCGAGTTCACGATGTCCGCAATCTCGTGGATCCGCTCGAGAAGCCGGTCATGCTCCACGACCTCACTGACGAGCCCCAGTTCGTAGGCGCGCTGTGCGCTCATCCGTTCGTGCTTGCCCATCAGAGCAGCACGCAGTGCGACCGAGCGTGGGAGAACGCGCGCCAGCCGTACCACCTCGCGTCCCGCGACGAGGCCGATGCTGACGTGCGGATCGAAGAAGGTGGCCTCCTGGGAGGCGATCACGATGTCACCCGTGGTGACCCAGTCAAGCCCTGCGCCGCAGCAGATTCCATTGACGGCGACCAGAACCGGCTTCGCCATCGAACGAAACGGCGGGGTGCCCTCCTGCGGCGCCTCCCACTGTTCGTACGACGACAGGTACGGACGCGCGTTCATCACTTTCCCGTCTTCGGGGATCTCCGTGACGTCGGCTCCCGTGCAGAATCCGCGGCCCGTGGCGGTCACTATCAGCAGCCAGACGTCGTCGTCGCTCTCCGCTTCCTGATACGCGGCCCGCAGCTCGGTGATCATGTGAGGACTGAGAGCGTTGAGTGCGCTCGGCCGATTTAGCGTGATCGTCGCCTTGTGCCCGTCGACTTCGTACGTGATGTTCTCGAAAGACCTCTCTGACAACGAAATTCCCTCCGTACGCTCATCGACCTTCGAACAACGGTGATCGCCGTTCTCTGAATGCTGTCAGTCCCTCCTTGAAATCACCGGTGCGACTGGATAGTTCGACGTTGAAGAGTTCCTGTGACATCGCCTGACTCAGCGTCGCGTTCTGCGCGGAGTGAATGGCTTGCTTGGTCAGGCCGATCGCCACGGTGGGCCCGGCGGCCAGCCGTGTCAACAGGTCGTCGGCGGTCGCGTCCAGCTGCACCTCGGTCACGCAGCGGTGGATCAGGCCCCAGTCGGCGGCATCGGTCGCGCCGACCTTCTCGCCGA
>JAVHWG010000543.1:0-9871 GCA_032159965.1 Mycobacterium sp. | reverse complement strand
ACTCCGGGGGCATGTCGTCATGCAGCAGCATGAGGTCGAGGTCGGAGTAGGGCACCAGTTCGCCGCGACCAAGACCGCCGGTGGCAACGATCGCGAAGCCGCTGGCGTCGGTGATGCCGATCTCTGCGGCCTTGGTGGTGAGCCAGAACTCGTGGAGATCCAGCAGTGCGTCGCGCAAGGATGCACTGTCGAGGTGAGCGCTGCCGGTCAGCAACTGATTGGCAGCCGCCACCAAATCCTTTGCGGGTCGGGGCGATCCCGTTGCCGGAGCAGGCTGACTGCCGACTCCGGCAACGGGATCGGGCGTAGGTTGCGTCATCCCCTCACAGCGCGTCGGCGCCCCGCTCACCTGTGCGTACCCGCACGACGGCTTCGACGGGAGTCACCCACACCTTTCCGTCACCGATCTTTCCGGTCCGTGCCGCCGCGACGATGACATCTACCACCTTGTCGACGGCCGAGTCGTCGACAAGTACCTCGACCCGAACCTTCGGGACGAAGTCCACTGAATACTCAGCGCCGCGGTAGACCTCTGTGTGGCCTTTCTGCCGACCGTAGCCCTGCACTTCGCTGACCGTCATCCCGAGAATTCCTGTTTGTTCCAGGCCGGTTTTGACGTCTTCGAGTGTGAACGGCTTGACGATCGCGGTGATCAGTTTCATTCCCCTGCCTCCTTGCCGGCGCTGGCGCTGGCCATGCTCAGTGAAGTACCCGTACCGACACTAGCGAAATCGTAAGCGGTCTCGGCGTGTTCGGTCTCATCGATACCAAGATCTTCCTCTTCCACCGAAACGCGGAGTCCGAGGGTGTACTTGATCGCCAACGCGATGATCGCCGCGACGGTGAACGAGTAGAACATCACCGAGAACCCGCCGATCGCTTGAATGCCGAGCTGCTTCCAATCGCCGCCGTAGAAAAGGCCGTCCACCGCGGCGGGCGCCGTGGCGGTGGCGACGAGGCCCACCATCAGCGTGCCGACAAGGCCGCCGATCATGTGCACGCCGACCACGTCGAGCGAATCGTCAAAGCCCAGTTTGTATTTCAGGCCCACGGCGAGTGCGCAGATGATGCCTGCAACCAGACCGATGATGATCGCGCCGATGACGTTCACCGAAGAACACGACGGTGTGATGGCGACCAAACCGGCCACGATGCCCGAGGCGGCGCCCAGCGATGTGGGCTTGCCGTCGCGGATGCGTTCGACCAGTAGCCAGCCGAACATCGCGGTGGCGGTCGCCGTGAACGTGGTCAGGAACGTGGCGCCTGCGACGCCGTTGGACGCCACCGCCGAACCTGCGTTGAATCCGAACCAGCCGAACCACAGCAGACCGGCGCCGAGCATCGTGAACGGCAGATTGTGCGGACGCATCGGAGTCGTGTGCCAACCTCGGCGTCGCCCGAGCACGATGCACAAGGCCAGGCCGGCCGCACCGGAGTTGATGTGCACCGCGGTGCCGCCGGCGAAGTCGATTGCGTGCATGTTCATGGCGAGCCAGCCGCCCTTTTCGCCGGTGATGCCGCTGAAGCAGAACACCCAGTGGGCGACGGGGAAGTACACCAGCGTGGCCCAGAGGCCCGCGAACACCAGCCACGGGCCGAACCGGAGCCGATCAGCGAGCGCGCCCGAGATCAGGGCCACGGTGATGATCGCGAACATTGCCTGGAAGGCCACGAACACCGTCTGGGGAATCGTGCCCGCGAGCGCGACGCTCACCGGAGGTGCATCCGGAGTCGCCTGCAGGTATGTCCCGCCGAACAGGCCCTTCATGCCCCAGTACTGAGTCGGGTCGCCCAGCAGGCCTCCGTAGTCGGTACCGAGGATGTCGTTGCCGAACGCCATCGAGTAGCCGTAAAGCACCCAGAGGACGCCCACCAAGCCCATCGCACTGATGCTCATCATCAGCATGTTCAGGACACCCTTGGCGCGGACCATACCTCCGTAGAAGAAGGCCAGGCCGGGGGTCATCAACAACACGAACGCCGAGCTCGTCAACATCCACGCGGTATCACCCGTGTCGGGAATACCCATCATCGGAAAATCAGCCACTCGCGGTTTCTCCTTAGCAGCAGCAGTTTGTGGCCATCGGAAATTCGTCCGTTGACCTGGTCCAAGACAATGCTGAGTGGTTGTTTCGTCTAAGACGCTGCGGTGTTTCGCTCATGTGAACGGATGGGCTGCTTGAGTTTCGGTGGTGTTACACGCCTCTCAATGGTCAGCCGAGCAACGCTGTCACCCCAGAAGCGCGTCGACGTAGGCGCCGGGCTCGAAGGGGGCGAGGTCATCTGGCCCTTCACCAAGCCCGACAAGCTTCACCGGCACGCCCAGTTCCTGCTGCACCCGGAACACGATGCCGCCTTTGGCAGTGCCGTCGAGTTTGGTCAGTACCACCCCGGTGATGTCGACGACGTCGGCGAAAACACGTGCTTGGGCAAGTCCGTTCTGGCCAATCGTCGCGTCCAGCACCAGCAACACCTCGTCGACGGCCGCACGTCGGCTGACGACCCGTTTGACCTTCCCGAGTTCATCCATCAGGCCCGTCTTGGTGTGCAAACGCCCGGCGGTGTCGATGACGACGACGTCGGCGCCGCCCTTGATACCTTCGTCGACCGCGTCGAACGCGACAGACGCCGGGTCGGCGCCCTCTGCGCCGCGGACCACCTGTGCACCGACCCGCGACGCCCATGTCTGCAACTGGTCTGCCGCCGCGGCACGGAACGTGTCTGCCGCACCAAGGACGACGCGTCTGCCGTCGGCCACCAACACGCGCGCCAATTTGCCCACGGTGGTGGTCTTTCCGGTGCCGTTGACACCGACGACCAGCAACACCGACGGACTTCCGGCGTGCGGCAGCGCTTTGATCGAGCGGTCCAGGTCAGGATGCAGTTCCGCGATCAGCACGTCTCGCAGCACCGCGCGCGCGTCGGCCTCGGTGCGCACCGTGGTGCTGGCCAGCCGCGAGCGCAACGCCGACACCACCGAATCAGTCGCGGTCGGACCGAGATCGGCGACCAACAACGTGTCCTCGACCTCCTGCCACGAGTCCTCGTCAAGATCCCCGCCGCCGAGTAGCCCGAGCATGCTGCGTCCGATTGCGTTCTGCGACTTGGACAATCGACCACGCAAACGTTCGAGGCGTCCTTCTGCGGGTGCAATGGTGTCGATTTCGGAAACCGCGGGTGCAGCGGCCTCCACGCTTGGCGCTTCTATTTCGGATTCCGGTAGCGCCACGTCGGCGATCGGCCGCTTGACCGAATCGCGCGGGATCGTCGCGTCGTCACCGACCGCCGGCAGCCCGGTGGTGTCGACGCGCTCGGCCGGCGCGGCGGGCGATGATTCGCTGAACGTGATGGTCGATGAGGCCGTGTATCCGCCGGAGCGGTCTTCGAGTGTGGCAGTGTCTGCCTTTGACAGACTGATGCGGCGGCGCCGATACAGCACCAGCCCGGCGATGACCGCAGACACGACCAGAACGGCGACGACAGCTAGTGCGATCCACAGACCTTCTCCCACGCGGCCATTCTCCCAAGGACGCGCGGCGATGACGATCGGCCCCAGTGAAGGACGGTCGCTCGGACGAGCCTCGCTCGGTGGAATGGCAGGCCGCAAGCGCAGGCACATCGACGTGTGCCTTACCGAGGACGTCGACAATGGCACGCTCACCACGGGTTTGGAGCGCTACGCGCTCCCCTACAACGCGCTGACGCAGACCAGCCTGGGTGAGATCGACCTGTCCGCGGAGTTCCTCGGTGCACAGCTGCGGGCGCCCCTGCTCGTCGGTGCGATGACCGGCGGGGCGGAGTTGTCCGCGACCATCAACCGCAACCTGGCGGCGGCCGCGCAGGAACTCTGCATCGGGATGATGCTCGGCTCGCAGCGGATCATGCTCGACAGCGCGCTGGGCGAGCGCGCGGCCAACAGTTTCGCGGTCCGCGACGTCGCGCCGGATGTTTTGCTGGTGGGCAACATCGGACTGTCGCAGCTCACCAAGTCGACGGTGCCCGACCTGGTCAGAGCACTCGACCGGGTCGGTGCGGACGCGCTGGCAGTGCACACCAATCCGCTTCAGGAGGCAATGCAGAGCGGGGGCGACACCGACTTCTCGGGCTCGATCACCCGCCTGCGCGACGTCGCAGGCGCGCTCGGCTACCCGATCGTGCTCAAAGAGGTCGGCCACGGTCTTGGCGCGGCCGCGGTCGCCGAGTTGCTGCGCATGCCCGGTGAGTTGCCGGTCGCAGCCCTCGACGTGGCCGGCGCGGGCGGCACATCATGGTCGCGGGTCGAGCAGTTCGTGCGGTACGGCGAGCTACGTCACCCCGAGTTGGCGGACTGGGGTGTGCCGACCGCGCAGGCGATCGTCGAGGTGCGAAACGCGCTGCCGGGCGTTCCGCTGGTCGCGTCGGGTGGCATCCGCACCGGGATGGACGCGGCCAAGGCGATCGCGCTCGGCGCCGATGTGGTGGCGGTCGCGCGGCCGCTCTTGGCGCCCGCGATCGCGTCGGCGTCGGCCGTGTCGGACTGGTTGCAACGGTTCGTCGAGGAACTACAGATCTGTTTGCATGGTTGCGGCGCAGGCGATCTGGCGACATTGCGGGCGATCGGCCCGATACCGTCGCCGAGGCTGTGACCGCGGCTAGCCCGCCACCAGCTCTTGGCCGCGCATCCGTTGCGAGATCACGGTCGTGATGCCGTCATCGCGCATGGTGACGCCGTACAACGCGTCGGCGACCTCCATCGTCGGCTTCTGGTGGGTGATGACGAGCAGCTGCGACTGGGTCCGCAACTGGCCGAACAGCGTCAGCAACCTGCGCAGGTTTGCGTCGTCGAGAGCAGCCTCGACCTCGTCCATCACGTAGAACGGCGACGGACGTGCCCGGAAGATGGCCACCAGCATCGCGATCGCGGCCAGCGACTTCTCCCCGCCCGACAGCAGAGAGAGCCTCTTGATCTTCTTCCCGGGTGGCCGCGCCTCGAGTTCGATGCCGGTGGTCAGCATGTCGTCCGGGTTTGTCAGCAGCAATCTGCCCTCACCGCCGGGGAACAGCGTCTCGAACACCGTCCGGAACTCGCGTTCGACGTCGACGTAGGCCTCGGCGAACACCTCGACGATCCGTGCGTCGACGTCGGCGACTACGTCGAGCAGGTCTTTGCGGGCGCCCTTGACGTCCTCCAGCTGCGTCGACAGGAAGTTGTACCGTTCCTCCAGCGCCGCGAACTCCTCAAGTGCCAGCGGGTTGACCCTGCCGAGCTCGGCGAGTTCCCGTTCGGCCCGCTTGGCCCGGCGTTCCTGCGTCGGCCGGTCGAATGGCATCGGCGCGGGCGCCGTCACCTGCTCGCCACGCTCGCGCGCCTGCTCGAACTCGGCCACCTCGAGTTCCGGCGGCGGCAACGGCACATCCGGCCCGTACTCGGCGATCAGGTCGGAGGCGGCCATGCCGAACTGCGCCAGAACCTGTTCCTCGAGCTGCTCGATCCGCAACGCCGCCTGCGCCTTCACCACCTCGTCGCGGTGCAGGGATTCAGTCAGAGTGGCAATCCTGGCGCTGAGCGTGGTGACCGTCGCCCGGATCTCGGAAAGCGCCGTGGCGCGGCGCGTGCGTTCGGCCGCCAGCCCGTCGCGGGTCCGCGACGCGGCAGCGACGGCCGCCAGAAGCTGCGTCGCCACCCGCTGTCCGGACTCGGCCACCGCAGCCGCGACGGCCGCCGCGAGCCGGCGCGCCTGTCTCGCCTGTTCCGCCCGGACACGGGCCTCGCGTTCCGCCGATGCCGCCCGCCGCAGCGAATCCGCCCGTCCGCGAACCGCATTCACACGCTCCTCGGCTGTCCGCACCGCCAGCCGCGCCTCGATCTCGGTTGCCCTCGCCGCCTCAGCCGCGGCCATGCTCCGTTGGCGCTCGGTGGAGTCGTCGCCGACGGGATCCTGCGCCTGTTGTGCGTTGGCGAGCCGCTGTTCGAGTGCCGTCAACTCCTCGACGGTGCGTGTGCGGGTGGCCTCGAGCTCCTCGCGCTGTTCTGTGAGACGGCGGTACTCCTCGTCGGCTGCGCGCGCGTCCTGACCGAGGCGCCCCAGCTGTTCGTAGGCGGACGCAATCCGGGCATCCGACTCGTTGAGGCCCGCCAGCGCCTGCTCGGCGGCGTCCTGACGGGCCGACTGTTCCGCCAGCGCCCCCGCCAGCGCGGCGGCCAGTTCGCCGACGCGCGCCTCAGCCGTGGAGAGCTCGCCGCGCGCGGTGCTGATCTCCGAGGTGATCTCCAGCGTGCTCGGCCGACGGTCGGAGCCTCCGCTGAGCCACCCGGCACCGACGAGGTCACCGTCGGGGGTGACTGCCCGCACCTGCGGGTGAGCGGCGACGAGGTCGAGCGCGCCTTCGAGGTCCCCCACCACCGCGACGCCCGACAGCATCGCGGCGACCGCGCCGCGGAGCCGGTCGGAGACGTCGACGAGGTCGACGGCCCACACCGCCCCGGCGGGCAGCGTCACCGGGCGGGGATCGGCAGGGGCCGGCCAGCCGCCCAGCACGATCGCGGCCCTGCCGCCGTCGGATTGCTTGAGCGCCGCAACCGCCGACCTGGCCGCCCCGGCGTCTTCGGCGGCGATCGCATCTGCGGCGGCGCCCAGGACGGCCGCCACGGCCGCCTCATAGCCTGGGCGTACACTGACGTGCCTGGCAAGCGGACCGAAAAGTCTTGCGTCGGAGAGGTTTTGGCTCAACCACGCCGCGCCGTCCTTGCGATCAAGCCCGACGGACAGAGCCTCGATGCGGGCCTGCAATGACGCCACCTCGCGTTCGGCACTGCGTTCGGCCGCCTGCAACTCGGCGACCCTCTCGTCTGCGAGCCGCAGCGCCGTCACCGACCGGTCATGGTTCTCGTCGAGGCGAAGCTCGCCCTCGTCGAGAGCGCCGACCCGAGACTGAACGGTCTCGAACTCGGCCTGCGAATGCTGTGCTCGCGAAGCCGCCTCGTCGATCGCCACCGTGAGCCGGGCTACCGCCTCGCCGGTGGAATCCACGCGGCTGCGCATGGTGTCGACCTGGCCGGCGAGGCGTGCCAGGCCCTCGCGTCGATCGGCTTCGGCCCTGACTGCGGCCAGGTGCGCTTTCTCCGCGTCGGCCGCGACGCCCTCCGCCGCCAGCAACTGAGCCCGCGCGGCGTCCAGACGAGCCGCGGCCTCGTCCAGATCGGCGACCAGCCGGCTTTCTGTCGCGGCGACCTCGTCGGCCTCGGCATCCAGCATGTCCGGGTCGATACCGGACGTCGGCGCCGGATCGGTCTCCAGATATTGTGCGCGTTCGGTCGCGATGCGCACCGTGGCGCTGACCCGTTCGGCCAACGCCGACAACCGAAACCACGTCTGTTGAGCGCGTTCGGCGCGTTCGGTCAGACTTGCCACGGCCTCCTCGTGACCGGAGTACTCGGTCGTGGCGGCCTCCAGGCGCGCGGCGGCCTCGTCGTGCTCGCGCCGCAGCTCCGCCTCGGCATCGCCGACCCCGGTGAACTCGCTGCGCCTGGTCACCAGATCGTCGGCGGCGAGCCGCAGCTTCGCGTCGCGCAGGTCGGCCTGGATCGTCTGCGCGCGGCGCGCCATCTCGGCCTGCCTGCCAAGAGGCTTGAGCTGGCGCCGTAACTCGGTGGTGAGGTCGCTCAGCCGGGCCAGGTTGGCCGCCATCGACTCCAGCTTGCGGACCGCCTTCTCCTTGCGCTTGCGGTGCTTGAGCACGCCGGCGGCTTCCTCGATGAACGCCCGTCGATCCTCAGGGCGCGACTCCAAGATTTCGGACAACTTGCCCTGGCCCACGATGACGTGCATCTCGCGGCCGATGCCCGAGTCACTCAGCAATTCCTGGACGTCCATCAAACGGCAAGAGCTGCCGTTGATTTCGTACTCGCTGGCACCGTCACGAAACATTCGCCGGGTGATCGACACCTCGGTGTAGTCGATGGGCAGCGCGTTGTCGGTGTTGTCGATCGTGACCGTCACCTCGGCGCGGCCCAGCGGTGCGCGCGAGGACGTGCCGGCGAAGATGACGTCCTCCATCTTGCCGCCGCGCAGCGTCTTGGCACCCTGCTCGCCCATCACCCAGGAAAGGGCGTCGACGACGTTGCTCTTGCCCGAGCCGTTGGGCCCGACGACGCAGGTGATTCCGGGCTCGAAGCGCAGAGTCGTCGGCGACGCGAAGGACTTGAAACCCTTCAGCGTCAGACTCTTGAGGTGCACGAGGTCAGAGACTAGCGCTCGGAGAATCCGGAGATGGTCTCCGTGGACGCAGACCAGTCCGATACCACGTTGTCGACGGTTCCCGGCGTGTTGCCGCTCTGCAGCAGCTCCAGCAGACGCCGGCACTTTTCGCGAGGGCCTTGTGCGACCACTTCAACCCGGCCGTCGGGCTTGTTGGCGGCATAACCGGTCAACCCGAGCTCCAACGCGCGAGAGCGGGTCCACCACCGAAACCCGACACCCTGCACACGGCCGTGCACCCACGCGGTGAGCCTCGCGTCGTCACTCAATCTGCGCCTCCGACGGGCTTGACCTCGAACGTGACGGTGGTGCCTGCTTTCAGCGTCCGCCCGACCGTGCACACCTGGTCGACGGCCCTTTTTACCACCGTGACCAGCCGCTGCACCTCGTCGTCCGACAACCCCGACAGGTCGACCTCCAGGGATTCGGTGAGCAGCGGATAGGTCTCCTGCTCGCGGTCCGCATCACCGGACACCCGGATCGTCGTCGTGTAGTCGTCGCCGAGGCGTCGCCGCAGCGGGTGATCGCTGCTCATACCGCTACACGCCGCGAGCGCGATCTTCATCAGCTCGCCGGGGGTGAAGACCCCGTCGACGTCCTCGCTACCGACCAGCACCTCGGCGCCACGGGAGCTACGGCCGGTGTACCGGCGCACGCCAGTGCGCTCCACCCACAATTCCGCCACGCCGAAACTGTATTCCGCACGCAAGAGTGCGAGTGCAGGCCACGCCAGCGTCAACCTCGGTGAACCCGCGGACGCGGCTGGCACCGCGGGCAGTAGAACGACGAGCGGTTCATGAACTTCTCCCGGCGGATCACCGCGCCGCACCGGCGGCAGGCCATGCCCTCGCGCCCGTATGCGTCGAGGGACCTGTCGAAGTAACCGGACTCTCCGTTGACGTTGACATAGAGCGAGTCGAACGACGTACCGCCCTGGTGCAGCGCGTCCGCCATCACCTCCGCGGCCGCGTCGATCACACTGCGCAATCGCGGGCGGGCGAGCGACGACGCGATGCGCGCGCCGTTGATTTTCGCCCGCCACAGCGCCTCGTCGGCGTAGATGTTTCCGATGCCGGACACCACCGTCTGGTCCAGCAGCTGGCGCTTGAGCTCGGAGTGCTTGCGGCGCAACACATCAACGACGGCATCGGCGTCAAAGAGCGGATCGAGCGGATCCCGCGCGAGATGGGCCACCGGCGAAGGCACCACGCTCCCGTCGGCCTCCACCATCTCCGCGAGCATCCATCCTCCGAAAGTCCGCTGGTCGACGAAGCTCATCGTGGTTCCGTCGTCGAGCAGCGTGGCGATGCGCACGTGATCCGAGCGCGGCACGGGGCCGAGCAGCATCTGCCCACTCATGCCGAGATGAACCACCAGTGCCGTGCCGTCAGACATGCTGAGCCACAAGTACTTTCCCCGCCTACCTGTGCCCGTGATGCGCTGTCCGAGCAACCGTGCGGTGAGATCCGCAGCGCCGGCCTCGTGCCTGCGCACCGCCCGCGGGTGATGCACACGCACCGCGGTGATCTCCCGGTTGACGACGTGCGCGGCCAACCCGCGGCGAACCGTTTCAACTTCGGGGAGCTCAGGCACCGGCCTTCTTGCTCCTTGTGGCCGCAGTGTCGAGCGCGGTC
>JAVHWG010000532.1:0-8077 GCA_032159965.1 Mycobacterium sp. | reverse complement strand
CACGACGTTCGGGATCGCCCGTCGCACCCGCGCAACGTCAGCGTGCACGGCCGCGAAGTCACCGGCGAGCGCCGCCCCGACGTCGATGACCATATCGATCTCCTTTGCCCCCGCAGCGACGGCAAGTGCCGCCTCCCTGGCCTTGATCTCGGACAGATGCTTACCGGACGGGAAGCCCACCACAGCGGCGACAACCGGACTGCGCGTGGGTAACTCGGCCACGGCGACCGGCACCATCGACGGGGAGACGCACACCGCATAGGTGCCCAGCGCAACCGCGTCGGCCACCGATGCGACGACGTCCGCGGCGGTCGCCTCAGGTTTGAGGAGGGTGTGGTCGACGAGCAGTGCGAGCTCGGCGCGGGACAGCACTAGAACGGTTCGTCGACGTTGCCGGGATTGCAGCGCGCGTCGATCATCTGCTCGGGGGTCACCACCGGCCGGAATGGCTCCAGGTTCCAGCTCGTCTTGCCCGGTTGGGCGAATTCGGCGAACTGCCAGTGACAGACGAACTGCTCCTTCATGCCGGGCAGGTTCGCATCAGGTGCCTGCGCGAGCACCTCTGACCATGCCTCGTCGGGGCCGGCGAAGTCGGTGCTGGCCTCGCGACCGGCCGGCGTCGGGTACACACGCAGACTGGACAGGTCGGCCCAGTGCACCCACTCCGCGTGATCGATGTAGGGCGGGGGCGGCGCGTCGGCGTGCGCCGGCGCGGCGGGGGCGACAGTCACGGTCAACGCGGCGACGGCCGCGGTCATCAGAGCCATCCGCATGGACTTATCGCGACTTCCCCTGGATTTCAAGCAGTTTGGGTCGGACATCGACCAGGTAAACCCCCGCTGCGCACGCGCCGATGATCGGGCCCATGATGTTCAGGCCGAAGCTGAACAGCGCCGTCGCACTGAGCAGGGCCGCCACCCCGAGGATGATCAGCCAAATGGGTTTTGTCAGTTTGTTGATGGCGGTGTAGGCATCGCTGCGCTGCAGCGCGGCATGGACGAACGCGTAGAGCGCCATCACGAAAATCGCGATCGCCAAAACGATCAGGACGATACCCGCCAGGTCAGGAAGCCTCACGGCTCAAGCCTATAGCGGGTACCGTCCCGGTCGCCGATTGGTCCGAAGGACCGTCTTGCCTACTTCTGGGTGACCTTCTTGGCCGGAGCCTTCTTGGCCGGCGCCTTCTTGGCCGCAGCCTTCTTGGCCGGAGCCTTGGTAACCCCTGCCGCCTTGGTGTTGGTGGTGGTGGCTTTCTTGACCGCCGACTTCGTCGGGGCCGCTTTCTTGGCGGACTCCGCCTTCTTCGGCGCGTCACGACCAATCAGTGCGGCGGCACGCTCGCCGACCGCCCGGGTCTGGGTTGCGACGTTGCCCAGAGCTTCCTGCGTGAGCTCCACGGTGTCGCTGAACCGCTTTTCGGCCTGCGCACGACGCTCCTCGAAACCGGGCTGGCTGCGCAGCCGCTCGAGGGCGGCCTCGCCGCGCTCGATCAGCGTGTTGTACAGCTCGGTGGCCTGGTCGCGATAGCCCTCGGCAGCCTTGCGCAGCTCGTCGCCGCTCAGCCGTCCACGGATCTCCTGCGCACGCTCCGGCAGGTCCTCTTGGAGCTTGGCGATCCGCCCACGGGTCTCGCCGACCGCCTCGGTGGCGTCGGTACGGGCTTCCTCGGCACGGTCACGAAGCGCCAGGACGATCTCGTTGACACGCTCGAGTGCCAGGTCGGCAGCGCCGACCGCGGCGAACAACGGAGCCTTCAGGTCTTCAACAGTGGGGGGTTGGTTCTTCTTCTGAGCCATTGGTGTAAATCCTTTCGTTCAGTGAAAGATCTGCTTCTTAGATTGCGGTTGATGCTGAACAGTCAGGCCGATGAGGACTCCTCTCGGGCAGTCTCGTTCTGCTCGCAGAACGAGGAGTAGATGTCCAGCAGCACCTGCTTTTGCCGCTCGGTGATCAGCTCGTCGGACAGGATCGCCTCGGTGACGGCGGCGTTGCCCTCACGCTCTTCAAGAATCCCGGCTTGCACGTACAGCGCCTCGGCCGAAATGCGCAGTGCCTTGGCGATCTGCTGCAGGATCTCGGCGGACGGCTTGCGCAGCCCGCGCTCGATCTGGCTGAGATACGGGTTGCTGACCCCCGCCTTTTCGGCCAGTTGCCGTACCGATACCTGGGCCGCTACCCGCTGCGCCCTGATGAAGCTGCCGATGTCCTGGGCGGCGTTGCTGACCACTGCGGCGATCTCGGCAGAGGCGGTTTCAGCCACTGCGGCGATGTTGCCGGAGGCATTCTCAGCCTCTTGTGGATGCATCGTTCACCACCTCGACAGTCGGGTATCAGTACGTGGCCAGCCTACGAGGTAGTGCTAGCTTTTGCAAGCACTCTGCTAGCACCTTCTTAGAAAAGCAGCTGAGCGACCGTGTAGATGGCCAATCCGGCCAGTGATCCGATGACGGTGCCGTTGATCCTGATGAACTGCAGATCCCGTCCCACGTACAGCTCGATGCGGCGGCTGCCCTCGTCGGCGTCCCAGCGCTCGACGGTCTCCGTGATGATCGCGGTGATTTCGATGCCGTACTCCGCCACCAGATGCTTGGCACCGCGGACGATCCAATTGTCGACCTTGTCGCGAAGTTCGACGTCGTCACGCATCGACTCCCCGATGTGCATGACGGTCTCGGCGATCCGGGCTCGCAACGCGCTCGACGGGTCCTCGACGGATTCCAGAATCATCCGCTTGAGTGCCGTCCACGCGGTCTCCGCTGCACGGGCGACCTCGTCGCGAGCCATGATCTGGTCTTTGACGGATTCGGCGCGGGTGATCGTCGCCGCATCGTTTTGCAGATCGTCGGCGAAGTCGAACAGGAACCGGTTGGCCGACCGGCGCACCTCGTGGTCGGGGTTGCGGCGCACCTTGTCGGTGAATTCCATCAATTCGCGGTGAATGCGGTCGCCGAGGAGGTGATCGACCCAGCGCGGCGACCAGGTGGGCGAGTCGCGCTCCACCACCCGACGGATCACCTCTCCCGCATTGAGCGACCATTGGAATGCGCGGTCGGCCAGCAACTGAATCAGCGCTTCCTGCCGGTTCTCCTCGAGTAGCGTGCCGAGCACCCGGCCCACCGGCGGACCCCACTCCGGCTCGGCGATGCGCTTGATGATCATCCGGTCGAAGACGTGCTGCACGTCGTCGTCGCGCAACATCTCGACGCCGACGCGCAGCACACTGGACGCCTCGCTCGCCACCCGCGCGGCATGCTCACGGTCGGCCAGCCACTTCCCCACCCGGCTGGCGATCTCGGCGTCACGTAGTTTCGTCTCGACCACTTCGGGCGAGAGGAAGTTCTCCCGGACGAAGGTGCCCAGACCCTCGCCGAGCTGGTCCTTCTTGCGTTTGATGATCGCCGTGTGGGGGATCGGGATACCCAGCGGGTGCTTGAACAGGGCGGTGACGGCAAACCAGTCCGCGAGCGCGCCGACCATACCGGCTTCGGCCGCCGCGCCGACGTAGCCGACCCAGGCCGCGGCGCCGTGGGCCTGGGCGTACCGGCAGATGAGGAACAGCACCGTCGCGCCGACCAAAAAGCCTGTCGCGACCAGTTTCATCCGCCGCAGGGCCGTGCGACGCTGCTCGTCGCCGCTGGTGTCTACCGCGAACACGCCGGCCACGGCGGGCGTTGCCAGGTCGGATCCTGCTGCGCGGTGTGTCACCCCACCATCATCCAGGCAAATGTGCGACACGGGCGAATCCGTCGTCAGGGCGGGTCGCGCCGTAATATCGGAGAGGGCTAACGAACGGACATCCGCACAGTGGTAGAGCAACTCCCGGCGACACCTGTAAAGGTCGACGGGCGCAAGCGGCGCTGGCACAAGCACAAGGTGGACCGCCGCAACGAGCTGGTCGACGGCACGCTGGAAGCCATCCGCCGCCGGGGCCGCCACGTCAGCATGGATGAGATAGCCGCGGACATCGGGGTGTCGAAGACGGTCCTCTACCGCTATTTCGTCGACAAGAACGACTTGACCACCGCGGTGATGATGCGTTTCGCCCAGACCACGCTGATTCCCAACATGACCAAGGCCCTGTCGTCGAACCTGGACGGATTCGACCTCACCCGCGAAATCATTCGGGTGTACGTCCAGACGGTCGCGTCCGAACCGGAGCCGTACCGGTTCGTGATGGCGAACAGTTCGGCCAGCAAGAACGTCGCGGATTCGGAGCGGATCATCGCTCGCATGCTGGCGGTCGTGCTTCGTCACCGGATGCAAGCGGTCGGGATGGACACCGGCGGCGCGGAGGCCTGGGCGTTCATGACCGTCGGCGGAGTGCAGCTGGCCACTCACTCCTGGATGTCAGACCCCCGGATGGGCGCCGAGGACCTGATCGACTACTTGACGATGCTGTCGTGGAATGCCCTGTGCGGCATCGTCGAGGTCGGCGGATCACTCGACAGGTTCAGAGAAGAATCGCATCCGCCTCCGGCACTGCCGCGGCACGACTAACCTGCCAGCATGGCCAAGACGCCCGAACTGCCCGACGTTTGGACCCACGAACCGCGAAAGCTTCTGGCATTCAGCAACGGTGACAAGGTCGCCGACCTGGACACGCGGGAAACCCCTGGATTCAAAGGGTCGAAGAAGGACGCCCCGGAGCTGCTCTTTGAGCGGTGCGCTGAGTACGCCGAACTGCAGGAGATGCTCTATGCGGGCAGCAGAGAGGGTGACACGCGATCGATCCTGCTGGTGCTGCAGGGAATGGATACTTCCGGCAAGGGGGGTATCACCAAACATGTTGTGGGCGCGGGCAATCCGCAGGGAATTCGGTATACCAGCTTCGGCAAGCCGACGGACGAAGAGCAGAAACACCACTACCTGTGGCGCATTCGCCGCGCGTTGCCACCCGCCGGGCATATCGGCGTATTCGACCGTTCCCACTACGAGGATGTGTTGGTCGTCCGGGTGCACGATCTGGTGCCGGCGGACGTGTGGGAGAAGCGGTACGAAGAGATCAATCGATTCGAGAACAAGCTCGTCGCTGAAGGCACGACGGTATTGAAGGTCGCGCTCGTGATCTCACTCGACGAGCAGAGGAAACGTCTCGCCAAACGTCTTGCGCGCCCTGACAAATACTGGAAGTACAACCCGTCAGACGTAGACGAGCGAATGCTCTGGCCGAAATACATGGAGGCCTATCAGGCGATGCTCGAGCGCTGCTCGACCGAACACGCGCCGTGGTACGTCGTGCCCGCCGACCGAAAGTGGTATGCGCGGCTGGCCATCACCGAACTGCTCATCGAGGCGCTGACGGGTCTCAAGTTGTCCTGGCCGCCAGCGGATTTCGATGTCGAGGCGGAGAAGAAGCGGCTCGACGAGTCGTAGCTGGTTCCCGCTCCGCCGAGCGCACGCTTTCTTGCACCTCTACTCGTGTTTCGCGTACACAAAGCGTGCGGTCGGCAGGGTTCTCCACAGATCCATTCCGACACGGCCACGCGAGCCCGAGAATCAGCGACGCTTTCCACATGGGGGCAGAACTTGTCGTTGCGTCTGACGCACTCGCAACCGGCGTCACTACCCGACGTGAGCTCGGACGGAGTTACGTCAAGCTTCATCAGAACATTTATGTGCGGCGAGGGACCGAGCTGACGCCGACAGACCGTGCTCGTGCCGCTTGGCTATGGTCGGGACGCCGGGCGATATTGGTTGGCCACTCCGCGGCTGCAATGCTCGGCAGCAAATGGATACCTGACGACGCTCCAGCTGAACTCGGCCGCCTCCGACGGCCCGGCGCGCGCGGAATAACCGTGCGCAGCGGCTTGATTCGCGATGACGAAATTCGTCAAGTGGACGGCATTCGATGTACAACCGTCGACCGAACAGCGTACGACTTGGGGCGGCAACTGCCACTCGACACAGCGATCGCGCGAATCGATGCGCTGTTGAATGCAACGGGCTGCCCCAGAGATCGCGTCGAAGTCCTGGCATCCCGCTATTCAGGTGCGCGAGGTATCCGACGACTCCGCTCGGCATTGGCCTTGGTGGACGCAGGTGCGGAATCTCCGCAGGAGACCCGACTACGTCTGCTGCTTGTGCGCGCTGGCCTACAACCGATCACTCAGATATGGGTGGGGCGCCGACGGATCGACATGGGCTACCCCGAGTACCTCGTCGGGGTCGAGTACGACGGTGAACACCACTGGACTGATCCCAAGGAATACGCAAACGACATCGAGCGGCTCGAATATCTTGTCAACGCCGGATGGCTCATCGTCCGCGTCAGCGCCAGGCAGCTGAGGTATGACCCCGCTGGCGTGGTGGAGCGGGCTCGACGGGCTTTGCAATCACGGGGATACAACGCCGACCGCACGGTTGTTTACGGCCCTACTCGGGATTCGTGTAGTAGAAAGTGCGCTCGGCGTAGGCGATCAGTACGTATAGAACCCGCGTCCCGATTTCTTGCCGAGCTGACCAGCCTCGACCATCCGCAGCAGCAGTGGCGGCGGAGCGTAGTTCGGGTCCTTCAACTCGTCGTACATCGAGTCCGCGATCAGTTTCATGGTGTCCAGCCCGATGAGATCGGACAGCCGCAGCGGACCCATCGGGTGTGACAGCCCGGCAACCACCGCCGTGTCGATGTCCTCGATCGTGGCGACGCCGGCTTCAGCCATCCGGATCGCCGACAGCAGATACGGCACCAGCAGCGCGTTGACGACGAAACCGGACCGGTCACCGCAGCGCACGACTTTCTTGCCCAGGACGTCGCCCGCGAACTGCTCCACTCTTGCTGCGGCCTCTTCGGAGGTCACCAGAGTGCTGATCAGCTCGACGAGCGGCAGTACCGGCACCGGGTTGAAGAAGTGCAGGCCGAGCACGCGACTCGGATTCTTTGTTGCTGCAGCGATTTTCATGATCGGGATACTGGAGGTGTTCGACGCCAGCACCGCGTCCGGGTCGGTGATGAGTTCGTCGAGTTCGGCGAAGATTTTTCCTTTGACCGCCTCGTCCTCGACGACCGCCTCGATCACGAGCTGACGGTCGGACAGGTCGGCAAGGCTGGTGGTGAACGTCAGCCGCGCGAGTGCGGCGTCGCGATCGGCTTCAGTGAGCTTGCCCTTGTTCGCCGCGCGGTCCAATGACTTGGTGATCCGGTCCCGGCCCGCCGCAACCAACTCCTCGGCCGGCTCATAGACGACGACGTTCGCCCCGGCCTTCGCAGACACCTCGGCGATGCCCGACCCCATCTGCCCGGCGCCGATCACGCCGACTCGCTCAATGCTCACACTTCTCCTCACAGCAACAAGCCCCGCCCGAGAAATCCCGGACGGGGCCTGAGGCTATCAACTCAGTGACTCCGGCTATCGGTTCCACTTCCTCCTCGCGGCCTGGGGCCGCGCATCGTCAGTGACTCCGGCTATCGGTTCCACTTCCTCCTCGCGGCCTGGGGGCCGCGCATCGTCAGTGGAACTGTCCCTCCTCGGTCGAGCCCGCGAGCGCGGTGGTCGAGGAAGTCGGGTCGACGGTGGTGGCGATCCGGTCGAAGTAACCGGCGCCGACCTCGCGCTGGTGCTTCGTCGCGGTGTAGCCGCGCTCCTCGGCGTCGAACTCGCGCTCCTGCAGTTCGACGTATGCGGTCATCTGGTTGCGGGCGTAGCCGTAGGCCAGATCGAACATCGAGTAGTTGAGGGCGTGGAAACCCGCCAGCGTGATGAACTGGAACTTGAAGCCCATCGCACCCAGTTCCTTCTGGAACTTGGCGATGGTCGCGTCGTCGAGGTGCTTGCGCCAGTTGAACGACGGCGAGCAGTTGTAGGCCAGCATCTGGTCCGGGAATTCGCTCTTGACGCCCTCGGCGAACTTCGCAGCCAACTCGAGGTCCGGGGTGCCGGTCTCCATCCAGATCAGGTCCGAATACGGCGCGTAGGCCCTGGCCCGGGCGATGCACGGCTCGAGGCCGTTGCGCACCCGGTAGAAGCCTTCCTTGGTGCGCTCACCCGTGATGAACGGCTGATCACGCTCGTCGACATCGGAGGTGATGAGCGTGGCGGCCTCGGCATCGGTGCGGGCGATCACGAGGGTCGACACGTCC